>NZ_CABSJB010000001.1:0-170879 GCF_902477955.1 uncultured Turicimonas sp.
AAGATCAAGGTAAAACGAAACGCCTCTCATCTCCGCCCTTTCGGACGGAGGTTTCCCGGCGCATGAGCTAAGCGAGGTAAAAATAAATGAATAACTCTCTTATATCCGTAATCGGACTGACGAGAAGATTTTAATAACTCTGGGAGAAATAAAAAAGAAAAGAAAGGAAGGTTACAAGGCAGTAACCTATTGAAATTAAATGGTCGGGGCGGCGGGATTCGAACTCGCGACCCCTTGCACCCCATGCAAGTGCGCTACCAGGCTGCGCCACGCCCCGACTGAGAAAGCGAATATTACACCAAAATCACTTGTTGCGCAAAAACTCCGCAGTCTCTTTTAAGTTAGAAGAAATTTCTTGAAGCTCACGAATCATTTCTTTTGAAAGCATTTGAGAAACGGGAGGAGCGGCGAGCGGAGCAAGCTCCTCCGGAACTCCCTCTTTCTCTTTTTTCAGCTCAGAAATAACACCTTCAATAGAGAGGCCTCTGCCGTATCTTAGCTCCCGGATTTTACGGACCAGTAAAATGTCTTGAGGCCGGTACCTTCTTTGATTTCCTCTTCGAATAGGCCGAAGAGCAGGGATTTCAGATTCCCAAAACCGAAGAACATCTTGACGGACGCCGCAAAGAGTTACCGCTTCGGAAATTTTGAAAAATTTCTTTTCCGGTGGTATGCGCGGTAACTCCGAGAGCTTTGCCATATCTTACTTAGCTAATTTGCTCTCGATAAGCTCGCTGTTAGCTTCCACCATGTCCCTTAATTTCGGACTTGTATGGAAAGTCACAACTCTGCGGGCGGTAATGGCAATTTCTTTACCGGTCTTGGGATTTCTTCCCGGTCTTTCCGGCTTGTCTCTTAATTGAAAGCTTCCGAAGCCTGAGAGCTTGATTGATTCGCCTCTTTCCAAGCAGGCGCGGAGCTGATCAAAAAAGAGATCGACAATGTTTCTTGACTGTCTTTTGGAATAACCGAATTCTTGGGTCAGAAGCTCGGCTAAATGCGCTTTAGTCAGGGTTTCATCGGGTCCAAGACCGGTAGAAAAGGTAGCGAGATCCTCGCTATCGTAAATTTCTGTCATTGTTGTCCTCTAAAAATATTATTTTCTGAGAGAAGCGCCTTTTGCTTCTAAAGTTTCTACTAAAGCGGCAACGGCTTCCTCAATTTCATTCTCTTCAAGAGCTTCTTGTTTAGCTTGCAGTTTAATAGCGAAAGCTAAACTCTTCTTGCCTTGCATTTCGGTGTCTTCTTTTTTCGGCTTGTACACATCAAACAAGTCGAAAGAGGCCAACGAAAGAAGTCTTGGGTCGGTCTTAGATGCTTTCTTAACGGCATCAAGCAAGTCCTGAACAGGAACCTTATCATCAACCCAAACGGCCAAGTCTCTTAAAATCGGCTGTTGTTTCGGAATGCCTTTATAGCTCGGAACATCTGTCTGCATCAAGGCAGTGGCATCTACCTCAAAGACGACTGGAGCATGCGGCAAATTGTACTGCTGAAGAATCTTCGGATGAATTTCACCAATAAAACCAATCTGTTCGCCGTCAAGCATAACTTTTGCAGTACGTCCCGGATGAAGAGCTGGGTGCTTGTACGGTTCAAAACGGAGCTTCAGCGGGAAAGCAAAGGCTTCCAGAACGCCTTTTAAGTCGTAGAAGTCAACCAAGCGCTTTTCCTGCCCCCATTGAGCCGGCACGGCAGCCCCGTAAGAAAGAGCGGCAAAGTGAACTGGCTGTTCAACGCCTTGTACGGAAGAGTCGGAACCTTTGATTTCATCATTCTTCCAGAATACGCGGCCGTATTCGAAGATATTAACTCTTTCTGCCTTGCGGTTTAAGTTGAAAACCAGATTGTCAATTAACCCGGAGATCATCTGAGTGCGCATGACATTCATTTGGCTTGCGATCGGGTTTAACACCTTGATGACGTCTTCTTTTTCAGTAAAGAGGGCATCAGCCTTGTCTTCAACGAAAGAGTAGTTAATCAATTCTTGGAAGCCTAAGCCTGCAAGTTTGCTGCGGAGCTGATGACGAGTACGGGTGTCTTCCGGCTGTTCCTTCATTTGAATGCGTGCAAGCGGAGGAATTTCAGGAAGAGCTTCATAGCCTATCAAGCGGGCGACTTCTTCAATTAAATCTTCTTCAATTTCAATATCGAAGCGGTAAGAAGGGGCTGTTACGGTGAAGACGCCGTCTTCTTTTGCATACGGGAAGTTAAGATTTTTCAAGCACTGTTCCATCTGGTCATCGGTAATATCAATGCCGATGACTTTACGGCAGCGGTCAGCACGCATCTTAACTTGCTTGGTCTCAGGCAATGCAACAACTTGATCGACGACAGGTCCGATCTTCGTTTCGGGCGTGCCGCAAATTTCCACTACCAGCTTTGTGATGTATTCCAAATGTTCAGGATTGCTTGCAAAATCAACGCCGCGTTCGAATCTATAAGCTGCATCGGTAGAGAAGTTTAATTTTCTGCATCTGCCCTGAATTGAAGTTGGCCACCAGAAAGCAGCTTCAACAAAAATGTTTTTGGTATCGAGGGAGATGGAAGTGCCTTCTCCGCCCATGATGCCGGCAATGGCTTCAACGCCGTTGTCGTCAGCAATTACACCGAAATAGGGGTCGATGTCAACGGTCTTTCCGTTAAGAAGTTCGGCTTTTTCACCTTCCTTGCCCCAACGGACAACGAGTGGTCCGTTGATTTTGTCCAGGTCAAAGAAGTGAGTCGGACGGCCGAGCTCCAACATGACATAGTTAGAGATGTCAACTAAGGCCGAGATAGAGCGCTGACCCGATCTTTCAAGACGGTCCTTCATCCATTGCGGAGTAGGTGCCTTGGCATTTAATCCGGCGATGATACGGCCGGAGAAGCGGCCACAGAGCTCGGGTGCTTCAACCTTAACTTCTTTGGTGCAATGGCAAGTCGGTTCAACCGGAGAGAAATCCGGAGTTGTCATTTCAGCACCCGTCATGGCGCGTAAATCGCGTGCAATGCCGAGAATGCTGAGAGCGTCACCTCTGTTCGGAGTCAGCTTAATTTCAATCTTCTTGCCGTCCAGATGGGCGTACTTGCGAATATCTTCACCGACAGGAGCATCTGCCGGAAGGATCCAAAGACCCTTGTGATCTTCATCAATTCCAAGCTCGCGGGAGGAACAAAGCATACCGTTGCTGACTTCACCGCGAAGTTTGGATTTCTTAATCTTGAAATTACCCGGCAATACAGCGCCGTCAAGTGCACATGGGACTTTGACCCCGGGCGCGACGTTGGGGGCTCCGCAGACGATTTGAATTGGCTCACCTTTGCCAGTGTCTACTGTACAGACGTGGAGCTTATCTGCGTTAGGATGTTGTTCGACGGTTAAAACTTGAGCAACGACAACACCGTGAAATTCAGGCGCAATGGAATCCATCCCTTCAACTTCCAAACCGCCCATGGTTAATTTTTCACATAACTGTTTGCTGTCAAGATCAGGATTAATGTAATGGCGCAGCCATTCTTCTGAAAATAGCATTCTTTTTCCTCTGGACGTTAGTTAAATTGCTGAAGGAATCTGAGGTCGCCTTCAAAGAAAAGTCTTAAGTCGTCAATGCCGTAGCGGAGCATTGTCAGTCTTTCTAAGCCGGAGCCGAAAGCAAAGCCAATGTATTTTTCGGGGTCAAGACCGAAGTTTCTGACAACATTCGGATGAACTTCGCCGGCACCGCTGATTTCAAGCCATTTGCCTTTTCTTGGGCCGCTTGTGAACATCATGTCGACTTCAGCGCTAGGTTCTGTAAAGGGGAAGTAGCTCGGACGGAATCTGACAATAAGATCTTCGGTTTCAAAGAAACGGCGAAGGAAATCTACGTAAACGCCCTTGAGATCAGCAAAGCTGATGTTCTCTTCGATCCAAAGTCCTTCAACCTGATGGAACATCGGAGAGTGAGTGGCATCTGAGTCAACGCGGTATGTTCTTCCCGGAGCAATAACCTTAATTGGCGGCTTGTTCTGGCGGGCATAACGGACTTGCATAGGAGAAGTATGAGGACGCAAAGGCATCTGTTTGCCTGTTTCGTCAATCATGTCAACGTAGAACGTATCCTGCATGCTGCGTGCCGGATGGTTTGGAGGATTGTTCAGGGCGGTAAAGGTATACCAGTCGGTTTCAATCTCAGGACCGTCAGCAACTTCAAAACCGATGGTTCTAAAGATTTCCTCTACTCTCATCCAGGTCTTCATTACAGGATGAATACCGCCGATCCCCTGTGTGCGACCCGGAAGTGTGATGTCGATTGCTTCGGCAGAGAGTCTCTTTTCTAATTGGGCGGCAGCAAGTTCTTCTCTTCTTTGATTGAGAAGTGCTTCTACAGCCTGCTTCGTCTTGTTGATGGCTGCTCCTCTTTCTCTTTTTTCTTCGTGAGAGAGTTTGCCCATTCCTTTGAGAAGCTCAGTTAATTGACCGTTCTTGCCGAGAAACTTTGCCTTAGCGTCTTCCAAAGAAGCGGTCGTTTGGGCTTCTTGGAATGCTTGCTTGGCAGATTCAACTATTTGATTGAGGTCTTCCATCTTTTGAACACAAAAAGTTAACTTGAAAAAAAGAAAAGCCTGGAGAAGATAAATTCACCAGGCCTTTGCTAGGACAGATTTCGGACTAAGCCGAAAAATTTTATACAGTTGCTGTATTAGGCGAGACTAGCCTTGGCCTTTTCAACAATAGCAGCAAAACCTTCTTTGTCGAAAATAGCCATGTTAGAGAGAACCTTACGGTCAAGCTCAATGCCGGCTTTCTTCAAACCGTTCATGAACTTGCTGTAGCTCAATCCGTTAGCTCTTGAACCAGCATTAATACGTGCAATCCACAAGCGGCGGAATACGCGCTTCTTGTTGCGGCGGTCACGATAAGCATACTGACCGGCTTTCATGACAGCCTGTTTGGCTACACGATAGACATTGTTGCGACGGAGAGAAAATCCCTTCGACAATGCAAAAACTTTTTTATGACGGGCTCTAGCCGTTACACCACGTTTTACTCGAGGCATTCTATTCTCCTTCTATTAAGCGTAAGGCATCATGCGGCGGATTTCTTTAACATCCGACTCATTGATGGTTACCATACCGCGCAAATGACGTTTGTTCTTTGTCGTGCGTTTTGTGAGAATATGACGCTTTGTTGCGTGGGCACGTTTGATGGAGCCGCCAGAGCGTACTTTGAAGCGCTTGGTAGCTGCCTTTTTGCTTTTCATCTTTGGCATTTTGCCGAGATCCTTATTATTTGATGATTGCAGGCGTCTCTCCGACGGAGAAATCTTTTTAGCCTGATTTCACTTATTGTCCTTATTCAGAACAGGGCGCAATGATACACTAAAAAAACAACAATTTACAAGGAAAAAGTAATGTTCCTAGTAACAATTGTTATTTTCAAAAAACTAAGGAGAGCAGAAACCCTGCTCTCCGGTCAATTCTTACTTCTTTTTCTTCGGAGCAAGAACCATAATCATCTGACGGCCTTCTAATTTTGGAAAAGACTCGACTTGTGCAATGTCTGCCAACTCTTCCTTTACGCGGTTAAGAAGGTCGTTTCCGAACTCTTGATGAGCCATTTCACGGCCGCGGTATCTAAGAGTGACTTTGGCCTTGTTGCCGTCTCCAATAAAGCGCTGCAAAGCTCTAAGCTTAGTCTGGAAGTCATTTTCATCTGTCTGAGGACGGAACTTAACTTCTTTGACCTGAATAACTTTCTGCTTGGCTTTGGCTTCTTGTGCCTTCTTTTGCTCTTGATAACGGAACTTGCCGTAATCCATCAAGCGACAAACGGGAGGACGTGCATTATGCGCGACTTCAACCAGGTCAACACCTGCCTCTTCTGCCATGGCTAATGCCTGAGAGGTTTTGACGATACCAATCATGTTACCGTCAACCCCGGTCAAGCGTACTTCAGGAACACGGATCTCGCCATTGATCCGGTGCGTGCGTTCTTGAGCTATTTTTGTCTCCGGTTAGTTAATCATTTTGTCCGTTACGGCGTTCTTCAACGTCTTTCTGGACAAGTTTAATAAATTCTTCGGTAGTCATTACGCCCAGGTCTTTACCGCCGCGTGCCCGGACTGAGACTTTACCTTCAGCCTTTTCTTTGGCTCCCACAACAACAATATAGGGAAGTTTTTGAAGGCTAAGTTCGCGAA
The DNA here is from genome assembly GCF_902477955.1 of uncultured Turicimonas sp. Lineage (NCBI taxonomy): Bacteria > Pseudomonadati > Pseudomonadota > Betaproteobacteria > Burkholderiales > Sutterellaceae > Turicimonas > uncultured Turicimonas sp. Next base: position 6,165 of record NZ_CABSJB010000001.1, read on the forward strand.
TCTTATATGTAATCTTGTTATTGCGCAAATCTGCTTCAGATCTGATGCCGGCTTTTCTGAAGGTTTCTACCAGTTCTTTTGCGTAATCAGCCTGCTCATCGGTAATGTTGGCGATACCGACCTGAACCGGGGCAAGCCATGTCGGAAGCAAACCGGCATAGTGCTCAATCAGCATGCCGATGAAGCGCTCCATACTGCCCAAAATAGCACGGTGAAGCATAACAGGGACTTTGTGCTCATTGTCCTCTGTCACATATTCAGCACCGAGTCTGCCCGGCATCTGGAAGTCGACCTGGATTGTTCCGCACTGCCAAGATCTGCCTAAAGAGTCTCTAAGGTGGTATTCAATCTTAGGACCGTAGAATGCGCCTTCGCCTTCGAGAATGTCGAACTTAATGCCTGCCTGATCCAGAGCAGTCATCAAAGCTTTTTCTGCCTTATCCCAGCTGGCGTCGTCGCCGATTCTCTTTGCAGGACGAGTAGCTACTTTGTAAGAAATGTCGTGGAAACCGAAGTCTGCATAGACCTTTTTAACGAGATCGCTGTAGGCGATGCATTCGTCAAGAATCTGATCTTCAGTACAGAAAATATGACCGTCGTCCTGAGTAAAGCCGCGGACACGCATCAAACCGTGCAAAGAACCTGAGGGTTCGTTGCGGTGGCAAGCCCCGAACTCACCATAGCGGAGAGGCAAATCGCGATAGGAGCGAACGGTGTTGTTGAACAGCTGGATATGGCCCGGGCAATTCATCGGTTTGAGAGCGTAGTAGCGGTTTTCGGACTTAGTTGTGAACATATTGTCCTGATACTTATCCCAGTGGCCGGAACGTTCCCAAAGAGATCTGTCTAAGAGCTGAGGAGCCTTGACTTCCATGTAGCCGTTTTCTTGGTAGACGTTGCGCATATACTGTTCAACTTGCTGCCAAAGAGCCCAGCCCTTGGAGTGCCAGAAAATGAGACCCGGAGCTTCTTCTTGGAAGTGGAAAAGATCCAATTCCTTACCTAAGCGGCGGTGGTCGCGTTTTTCTGCTTCTTCAAGCATATGCAGATAGTTGGCCTGATCGTCTTTCTTGGCCCATGCTGTACCGTAAATACGCTGAAGCATTTCGTTGTTGCTGTCGCCTCTCCAATAGGCACCTGCAATCTTCATTAGTTTGTGAACTTTCAAACGGCCTGTGCTCGGTACGTGAGGGCCGCGGCAAAGGTCAACATAGTCGCCCTGACGATAGAGAGAAATCGCTTCATTAGTTGGGACTGAAGCAATAATTTCTGCTTTGTAATCCTCACCGATGGACTTGAAAAATTCGACCGCTTTGTCTCTTTCCATTTCTTCTCGGACGATGGGAAGATCTTTCTTCACTAATTCGTCCATCTTCTTTTCGATGACAGGAAGATCTTCCATGGTCAAAGGACGGGGGAGAGAGAAGTCGTAGTAAAAGCCGTTTTCGATAACCGGTCCGATTGTGACTTGTGAACCCGGGAAGATTTCCTTGACCGCCTGAGCCATCAAGTGAGATGTGGAGTGGCGAATGATGTCCAAACCTTCCGGATCTTTATCTGTGACAATAGAAAGTGTTGCGTCTTCTGTAATTGGGTAGCTTGTGTCAACTAACTTACCGTTTACTTTACCGGCGATCGCAGCTTTAGCTAAGCCTGCGCCAATTGATGCGGCAACCTCTTTAACAGTTACCGGACCTTCAAACTCTTTCTTAGAGCCGTCAGGCAATGTAATTGAAATCATTCAAAAAATCTCCGTAGTTATTAGTCTGGAACGCGCTTGAATTTATTCGTATTACAGGGAAGCGCTTTCCGCACATTTTATCGATTCTAAGCCAAAAGACTTATCTTAACCGTTGAGCAACTAGGAGTTTTTGTTTTTTCTGTCTTTTTTGCTTACGAATTGGTGTGCACCGCAAAGCGCTATATACCTCATTTGGTACGTAAGAACCCCCACTCACTGCTGTGAGGTCTACTCTGGTCATCATCGAAGAAAAACATGAAGAGGAAAATTATGGATTTGGCAAATCAAAAAGCTCATGCAAAGGTCAACGGAGAAAAGAATCTTGTTACCGGCCGTAAGGGTTTGGCCCGCAATATCCGTGCTTTAGAAGAGCTTCCGAAGAAAGACAGACTCGATATCGTAAAAAGAGGTGTCGTGTTTGTAGTTTATCACTGGGACGGTGAGCTTCATTTCGGACCGGCTCGTTGGCTCGGCTACGGCAAAGGCCGCAAGAGCAATGACCGCGCCATTATCGCTGCAAACCGCATTAATAACATTTTTGGTGTGGAAGGCCCCGAAAAGAGTGACAAGCTTGAAAAGGCTTTAACAGCTTACTGCAAGGCTCTCGGCGGAAAACCTGTGAGAGAACAGCATAAGTTCTGGAAGAAAGATTGCATTAAAAAGATTGATGCGATGCTGGAGCAATTAGACAATTAATTACTCAAGTGTTTGAAAAAAGGGGAGGCTAAAGAAGCGGAAGAGTCTCTCCTTTTTTGATCCTTCTTTTGCGAGGCTCTTTTTGCAAATCTCTTGCTATCCACTCCAGAAGAACTTTGACGATGTACTCAACTTCTTCGTCAGACAATTCTCTATGTTTTGGGATGTCGTGCCATTTCAGAAGGCAGCCCCGGCAACAGCATCCTGTTGCATGCTGAGCAACGAAAACAGGGTGACCTTTGACCGGTGTTTGCTTGCCGTCCTTTAGCGGTTCTTCGGGGGCCAGCCGTTTGATAATTAAATCATGAGCATGTTGACGCAAAACCTCCGGTCCTTTCATTTCTGCAAATAACCGATCATCGTAATTGAGCCGAAATTTGCTTCTAAATTTCGAGCGTGCCAATTTTTGGAAAAGATTATCGAGTTCGGTGTACATACATTAGAAAGAAGAGTTGGAACTAGAATACTAACTTTGCCGTAGGCAAGACATGTTGGAAATTGTAGAAAAAGGTAATTGCAATGGCTTGTATTAACTTCCCCTCTCCGGTTTTTGGGCCCATCCACTCCAGAAGGCTAGGAACGTCACTAGGTCTGAATCTGCTCCCGGAGGGTGGAAAGCTCTGTTCTTTTGACTGTATCTATTGTGAGTGCGGTTTTAATAAAGACAATAGAGAAAATACAAAGCTGCCTTCCCGAGAAAAAGTGAGGACGGTTCTTGAGAAAAAACTAATACAGCTTACCGAAGAAGGAGTTACTCCCGATGTCTTTACCTTTGCAGGCAATGGAGAGCCGACAAGCCACCCTGACTTTGAAGAAATCGTTGGAGATGTAATCGAACTAAGAGACAAATACTTCCCGAAGGCTAAGATTTCAGTTTTGAGCAACTCTACCTTCATTGCAAAACCGCACGTATTTAGGGCATTGAAAAGAGTTGACAACAATATTCTGAAGTTGGACACCGTCAATGAGGAGTTCATCAAAATGGTGGACCGTCCGAATTCTTCGTATGACTTGAAGAAGACGATCGAGAATCTCAAGAGGTTCAACGGAGAGCTGATCATACAAACAATTTTCCTCAAGGGAAGAACACAGGGAAAAGAAATAGACAATACAACGGAAGAATTTGTTGTCCCCTGGATCTCGGCACTCAAAGAAATTCAGCCGAAAGAAGTCATGATTTATACACTTGCTCGCGAAACGCCCGCACCCGATTTGGAAAAAATACCGAAGGAAAAAATGGACGAAATCGGGCAAAGATTAAAAAATGAGGGTTTTCGAGTAAGTGTTTCCTATTGAATTTGCTAATAAATTGTAAGAAACGAGGCGGTCTTTTTCTGTGTCATTTAGCTGTCACAATCGATTCATAGAATGAAATCATTAACATCGATTAGGAAACAAAATGCCACAGACACTGCCCACCAAGAAAAGTTTGGTCTTAGCTGGTGCATCGCTTCAATTAATCGCATTAGCAAGCCGAAAGGGCTCTGAAATGTTGAAGGAGAAGGGCAAAGAAGCGTTAAATAGTGCTTCCCAAGCTCAGCCGCAGATGCATAAGCCGGCAGCAGCCTAACTTTAAGGACAGACGAAAAAACCGCGGAAAGAGAATCTGCGGTTTTTTGTTTACGGACGGAAACAATAATAACCGGCTTCGAGTAACCGCCGCTCTTGTTCTATCCTCGAGGATAAAAAATCTGAGAAAATTCTTTCTCATGAGAAAATGCGGAGCCGTTCTCATCTTGAATTCCGAGCGGAAAGCAATAATAACCGGCTTATTTTTCCTAATTAGCTTGTGAATCCAACGTCAATACTTTGTCTTTTTTTACGGAACATAGTTGTCCGAAGTTAACTGACAAAGAAAGTTTGCAATGGCTCTAATTTCCAAAGAAGAACATAAAAATGCATATTCTTATTTCGAACGATGACGGATATCTGGCTCCGGGAATTCAAGAATTGGCCCGAGCAATGAAGAAATTTGGAAAAGTAACGATCGTTGCACCTGAAAGAAATCAAAGCGGGGCAAGCAATTCGTTGACGCTTCATTTGCCTTTGCGTATTCAGCAGCTTCAGGAAAATCTTTATTTTGTTACCGGCACTCCTAGCGACTGTGTGCATATTGCTATGACCGGTCTGCTGCCAGAAAAGCCTGACTTAGTATTGAGCGGTATTAATTGCGGTCAGAATATGGGAGATGACACCCTGTATTCGGGAACCGTTGCCGCCGCCATGGAGGGATACCTTTTTGGGTGCCCGTCATTTGCTTTCTCTCAGGTAAAGAGCGGGTGGTCTTACTTAGACAGCGCCGTGCGCGTTGCTGAGATAATCGTCGGAGATTACATCAAGAATCCTCTGAAAGCCCCGTTTTTGCTGAATGTGAATATCCCTAACACGTATTTTGAAGAGTTGTCGGGAGTTATTGTGACAAGGCTTGGGCGACGTCATTCAGCCCAGCCTGTGGTTGAACAAATTAATCCGAGAGGAGAAAAGATCTATTGGATGGGGCCGGCCGGGGATGCAAAGGATAATGTGTACGGCACAGATTTCTGGGCAGTCGATCATGGCTACGTCAGTATGACTCCGCTTCATATGGATATGACTGATTATTCCCAATTGGAAGAGATTCGCACCTGGTGGAATAAAAATAAGTAGTAATTTCACCCGCTTTTTAGATGATCGAAAATGGATAAATTTGGTACCATTATCGTTTATGTCTGCCCAGGTTCCAAGAAGGTAATTAAATGAAGTTCCGTAAGTTGTTTGCGCCAGTAGCAATGGTTTTGATTATTTCAGGCTGCTCATTCTCTGGAAAATCTCAGGCGCCTATTGTGGAAGGACCTACCTCTACCACGGTCTATACCGTTCAACCCGGAGACACTTTGTATTCTGTTGCCCGTCGTTACGGTGTCGATCCGAAGGCGGTAGCCAGAGAAAACGGAATGACAAATCCGAATCAGCTAAGAGTTGGACAGCGTATTCGACTCTCAGTCAATTCCTCTTCTTCTGCGATAGCTCAGATTCAGGCAGCTGAGAAAGCTTCTGCAACTACAACCGCTGCGCCGGTGGTCAAACAAAGCCAGGCGGAGGTTGCAAAATCTGAACCTGTAGCAAAGACAACTACAACGGCTTCAACTTCCGGAACATTTATGTGGCCGGCACAGGGAAGTATCGTTAAGAGTTTCGGCCCGAATAATAAGGGAGTGGATATTTCCGGTAAGGAGGGAGATTCAGTTGTTGCTTCTGCAGACGGTAAGGTCATTGTCGTTGGCAACATGACAAATTTAGGAAATTTGGTCATTGTTCAGCATAATTCCACTTACGTTACTGCCTACTGTCATCTCAAGAATATTCAAGTGGCACAAGGAAATATGGTTAAGAAGGGGCAGAAGATTGCAACTATCGGAAAGACCGATTCAGAAGCTCCGAGAGTCCATTTTGAAATTCGTAAGCTGGGCAAGCCGCTGAACCCGGTAGAAATGCTTCCTACCAAATAATCAAGCAACGCTTTGTTTCAAACAAAAACGGAGGGACATAGCCCTCCGTAAACCGATTTTCTGTGGAACGGAAAGTCGGTAAGATTATCCCGCTGGACGGAATATTGAATAAGTATTACCGTTTGGTTTTTAGTGAAGACCGTTACGGTTATTACTCGAATCCTCTGCTTCCTATCCCGAATAGATTAGAGGCGATTTTCGGAGAATGCTATGAAAAAGCAAAAAGTTCGTGACAAATTTATTGTCACCGTGGATTCATTAGATCAGGAAGGCCGAGGTGTCTCTCGACGGGAAGGGAAGGTAGTCTTTATTGAAGGAGCTCTTCCCGGAGAGGAGGTTGAGTACGAAAGAATACGCAACAAACAGGCCTTTGAGAGCGGTATTGCTACTCAGATTTTTAAAGAGTCTTCTTTGCGTGTTGCCCCCGGATGTCCGTACTTCGGCATGGCTGACGGCAGCTGCGGCGGGTGTGCTATGCAGCATTTAGAGCCACGCGCTCAAGTAGCTGTCAAACAAAAAGTCCTCATGGATTCCTTAAAGCATATCGGCCGAGTCAAACCGTTGCGTATTCTTCCGCCGATCTTCGGACCGGAATGGCATTATCGTCATCGAGCACGTTTGTCCGTCAAAGATGTTCTAAAAAAGAATACGGTTTTGGTTGGTTTCCACGAAAAACGCTCAAGTTTTATCGCTGACATGAAATCCTGCAAAATCCTTCCTAAAAAAGTAAGTGATTTGCTGGTACCTTTGCGCGATCTCATTAGTTCTTTGAAACTTCGTCAGAAAATTCCTCAGATTGAAATTGCTGTTGCCGGTGAACACACTGCCTTAGTGCTGAGAGTTTTGGAGACACCTTCGCAGGAAGATGAAACAAAGCTCAGAGAGTTCCAGAGACAGTATGGTGTCGAATTCTGGTATCAGCCGAAAGGTCCGGATACTGTTTTACCAATGGATCCGGAAAACCTTAATAATCTGAAACTTGTCCATTCTGAAACCGGCGTTACAACGGTCTTTAAGCCTACAGATTTCACACAAGTTAATCATGCGTTAAATGACGTCATGATTACCCGTGCACTTCGTTTACTTAAACTCCGGACAACAGATAAAGTTGCTGATTTCTTCTGCGGCCTCGGCAACTTTACTTTGCCGATTGCTACAAAGTCTGCGAAGGTATTTGGTATTGAGGGTAGTGAACAGCTTGTTAAGAGGGCTGAAGCCAGTGCGGTCGCTAACGGGCTTGCTGATAAAGCTTCCTTCAGAGAGCGCAATTTATTTACTTGGACGTTAGAAGATTGGACAGCCTTGTGGAAAGAAATGGGAGGCATCGATAAGGTGCTGATAGATCCTCCGCGTGACGGTGCTCAAGCATTATGCACTTCTTTGGCTGAGACTTCGGAGCGGCCGGAACGAATTGTGTATGTCTCCTGCAGTCCTGCAACACTTGCCCGAGATTGCAATATCCTCGTTAACGAGGGCGGCTGGGTGTTGAAAGCAGCCGGAATCATGAATATGTTCCCGCACACCGGACATGTTGAGAGCATTGCATTGTTTGAAAGAGGATCGTCTGAGGAGCTTGAGCTTTGCAAAATAAAGAAAGCTGAGAAGGTGGAAGAATCAGCCGAGGAAGAAAGCAAACCAGATAATGAAGGAAATCCTTCCGAGTAGTAAGAAATAAGACGGGAAGATTGTGCACACTACAGTTTTGATCCAGGCTATCGTCCAGACATTAGCTTTTTTTGCTGCGGTTATTTTTGTACCTGCAATTTTCTTTAAATGGATAGTTAAGAGCTTGTCGTGGGGGTCTGCGATTTTGTGTTCTATCTTTTCTCTCTTCTTACCCGTGCTGATCCTAAGCAATAATTACCTTGAAATCCAACAAGTGGTAGAAATGGGTGCCGCATGGGGGCTTCCGCACGTGGTTGAGTTCTCTTCTGCTGCATGGGCCTTTACTTTAGGTTCGGTGGCCGCATCGTTAGTTGTGGTCATTCAGCTGATTCAAGGCAGAGGAAAAAAGATCGGAATAAATATCTTAGGTTTTATGTGCCTGAGCGTCGCATTGAGCCTGCTTGGTCTATTCGGCGTGCCCTCCGTTTTTTATGGCGGTTCGGTTGATATGAACCTGGCGAATACCTTCTTTGTTTTTGAGCTTCTTATCACTTTATTTTTCTCAGGAGTTTATTTTGTTTTTTCCGATAAATCTAGAGAAGTCTACTGGTCATAAAGCTTGACTGATGCACGTTTTCACTAGAAATCTAACAAAAGATGTCCGATAATAGATCTTAAAAAATGGAGGAATAATGGAAGAAAGCGGTGTTTTTGAGTATTGGTTTGCGTTGATATTTGCTTTAGGTTTTTGCGTTTGGTTCCCCGCTTATGTCATTAAAACCAAGGGCCGGGGAATTCCTTTGTGGGGCCTGGCTTTTTGCATCGTTTTTTTATTTCTCATTCTTCCCCTAATCAATGTCGGAATTGCTCAGGAATCTCTGCCTTTCGTATGGAATACCATGTTTGAAGGGATCGCCGGGGAGCGGCCTCACATCGTTCAACAAGTAACGATGCAAGCGGGATCTCTTCACAGAAAGGCTTCTCTAGATCAAGTCTTTCTACTAGTTTGCGGGGCCTTCCTTTTGGTTAGCGTGGTTCAAAGCGTCATGGCAGCTTGGATGCTGTATGTGCGTCATAATAGAAGAAGTCTGTTTCGCGCCATCCGTTTTATGTGGTGTTCCGCACTAATGACAGTCTGCGCAGCCAGTATTCTCCCCTTCCTCTTCTTAGGCAAACTTGGTGAGCCTATCGTCTATAACTGTGCTTTGTATATCTCAGTCTATATCGCAATTCTTTTGGGAATTACTGCGTATATCAGATTCTGTCCGGAAGTAGCTAAGTTCTACCCGTCTTAGTAAGTCTGTTTGATGCTTCTGCACTTTGATTCAAATGACTATGTTGTCATCGGAGGAGCTTTGCTCCTCTTGGTGTTCATTGCTTATTTCCTGCGACAGAGGTTCCCGAGTAAACAGAGGTATCTGAATTTTGCAGCTGCTTTGACACTTATTGTCAATCCGCTTCTTTTGATTTGTTTCTTCGCAAAAATATTTTTCTTTACAGAAAGTTATCCAAGAACCGTACTTAACAGCTGGGGGTACGTTAAGGCAGTCGGCACAATCTCGATACTGTGCGAAATGATGGCCGTCTACCTCATTTATCTTCTCTTTCAAAACAATCCCCAGGGATCCGCAATGAAGACCTTGACCATGTGGTTTTGTATCAACGCTGCAGGAGCAGCCTTGTGTCTTTTAGAAGCACCCAAGCTAGTCTGGCCTTTGTCTTTTGCGTCTGTGACCTCTTATTCCCTGCTTGCCTTGATTGCATTTGCTTTAATTAATCTTGCTGTTTTTCTATATTCCGTCTTTCAGTTCAAAAAAACGAGGCATTCCTAAGGCAGGTTGGCGAAGAAACTGAGGCCGATTTGAAAAACGATCATGACAGAGTCCATTTACGGATGAGAGCCTGACAAACTTGTTCCAAATGTTTGCTTTTTCTCTAAATGCGACTGATGTGAAATTGCGTTATTTTGTGCGTGATAAAATCGAATAATTGTCAATAGTGGCAAGATTTTCTTCTCCTAGAGAAGGTTTATGCTTCCGGAGACCCAAGAGGTCGAAGGTTTTTGATTTTTTAATATTTTATAGAGTAAGAAATGGCTGTAGAACGCACACTTTCTATTATTAAACCTGATGCAGTAGCTAAAAACGTTATTGGTCAAATTTACACAAGATTCGAAAGCAACGGTCTTAAGATTGTCGCTTCCAAGATGAAATGGTTGTCCCGTCAGGAGGCCGAAGCTTTCTATGCAGTTCACAAAGAAAGACCTTTTTTCAAAGACCTCGTTGATTTCATGGTTTCCGGTCCTGTTCAGGTTCAGGTTCTTGAAGGCGAAAACGCCATCATGAAAAATCGTGAATTGATGGGCGCCACAGATCCGAAGAAGGCCGCTAAGGGCACTATCCGCGCTGACTTCGCTCAAAGTATCGACGCTAACGCCGTTCATGGCTCTGACAGCCCTGAAACAGCCGCTGTTGAAATCGCATTCTTCTTCCCACAGATGAATGTTTATTCTCGCTAATTGAGGGAATAATGTCAGTCACTTCAGAAAATAAACCCAAAACAAACCTTTTAGGACTCGATCAAGAGGGCCTGAAACAGTTTTGCGCTTCTTTAGGTGAGAAGCCGTTCCGGGCTGTCCAGCTTGAAAGATGGATTCACCGGAGAGGAGCTAAGACTTTTGATGAAATGACTGACCTCGCCAAATCTTTCAGGGCCAAACTCAGTCAGATTGCTGAAATCAAAGGCCCTGAGATTTTGCGCGATAAAATTTCTGCTGATGAAACACGCAAATGGCTCGTCGATGTCGGAAACGGCAACGCCGTTGAAATGGTATTTATTCCTGAATCCAATCGAGGCACCTTGTGCATTTCTACGCAGGCCGGATGTGCAATGAACTGTTTGTTCTGTTCAACCGGCAAACAAGGTTTCAACCGAAACCTGACGACTGCAGAGATTATCGGTCAGCTTTGGCATGCCGAACATACCCTCAGACAGTCTCGCGGCATCAAGGATGAAAATGAGAGAGTTATCTCCAATGTTGTCTTAATGGGCATGGGGGAGCCGCTCCAAAATTTAGATGCCGTCGTTCCTGCACTTAATTTGATGCTTGACGATCATGCTTACGGCTTATCACGCCGCCGCGTGACCGTTTCAACCTCCGGACTCGTCCGTCAAATCGATAAACTTGCAGAAAGATGCCCTGTTGCGCTTGCTGTGAGCTTGCACGCTCCTAACAATGAATTGCGCGACAAGATCATGCCGGTTAACAAAAAGCATCCTATTGAAGATTTATTGGCAGCTTGCCAAAGATACCTTAAAGTCGCTCCGAGAGATTTCATCACTTTTGAATACATCATGATCGGAGGCGTTAACGACTCTTCAAAACAAGCTAAAGAGTTAGTAAAACTTGTTGAAAAGGTACCTTGCAAATTTAACTTAATTCCCTTCAATCCTTTCCCGGGCTCCGGTCTTGAGAGAAGCTCGGAGGAAAACGTGAAGGCATTCTCCTCAATTCTTAACGATGCAGGAATTGTCTGTACCGTAAGAAAAGTTCGAGGAGATGATATCGATGCCGCCTGCGGTCAATTAGCCGGTGAAATTAAAGACAGGACTAAATTGGCTGAGAAGCGCGCACAGAGACAAATATTAATTAAAGAAATAACGAAACCACAGTAAATAGGCTGGAGATTTAAATGACTGAACAAAATGAATTAGAGCAGCAAGAACCAGAACAAAAAGCCGCTACTCAGTCAAATGTACCTGAATACGGAAAACTGTTGACAGAGGCTCGCGAGTCTAAGGGCCTTTCTGTTGAACAGGTCGCCTCGCAGCTTAGACTGTCCGCCAAACAGATCATTGGTCTTGAAGAGGGCGATCCTTCAGCTTTTGCCTCCGTGGTTTATACGAGAGCCCACCTAAGAAGCTACGCTCGTTTGCTTGGCCTGGATGAAGCTAAGATAGTCGATCTCTTCAGCAATTCCTTAGCTTCAGAAGACAGAGATCAAAAGGCTTTGATTCGTAAAACAACCTCCGGGCTGCGTCCTTACCAAGAAGAAACAACTAAAAACGGAAAAGGCAAAGGGATCGGCTGGATTATTTTCTTAATTGTGGTTGCTATTGTTGCCTATATGGGGTGGCGTTACATGAATCCGAGTTTTAATCTTCAGGAGGTTAAGTCTTCTCTGAACTTTATGAACTCAACGGATAAGCCGGCAGTTGAAGCTAATGCGGACACATCCAAGACCGCTGCCGACGAAAAAAATCCTACAGCTGACGCAAACAAGAAGAAAGCTGAAGAACCAAAGCCGGTTGCTGCAGAAGAGTCTAAGCCGGCTCCTAAGCAAGAAACAATCTCTGCTAAAGCTGAGACCGGTGCTCCGGCTGCCGCAACTGACGGTTCTACAGCGGTTCCCTCTCAGACACCTGACGGCAAGCCTATAACTCAGGTCGGCAAGACTCCGGAGGAGCGTGCCCTTGAAGCAAAAGTTATGGCTGAACATAACCAGCAGCTCGAAGCTCAAAAGAAGGCAGAAGAAGCCAAGAATGCACCGGTTGTTCCTGAACCGGCCGCTCCTGTTACTTTGAAATTGGTTCAGAACGAAAACGGTTGGTCCACTACGCTTCCTAGAGCTTCCAGCACACAACCTGTAAATATTAAATTCAGTGCCACTGACGGTGACTGCTGGTTCGGTATCTACGTTAACGGTAAACTTGTCGACAACACTACTCTTAAGCAGGGGGAAACTAAGGAATTTAAACATCCTCTGCCTTTCCGAGTGACTGTCGGCAACAAGTTCCGCGCAAAAGTCTCACTTAACGCCAACCCGGTTGACTTAGCAAGCTCTTCCAGATCGGGCTCTGTATCTTTTCAGGTGTTCACAGCTAAATAATTTGAAATGACAAAAACAAAAAACGGGCCCATGACAGTTAAATGGGCCAATAACGTGGTTCTGCTCGGGGGAGGCAGCCCAGTTGTTATTCAATCAATGACCAATACGGAAACTGCGGACGTAGACGGTACAGTCAAGCAAATTATGGAGCTTGCCGATGCAGGCAGTCAGTTGGTTAGAATTACTGTCAACACGCCCGCCGCTGCTCAGGCAGTTCCTCTTATTCGTCAAAAGCTTGATGCAGCCGGATATTTCGTTCCTTTGGTAGGAGATTTTCATTACAACGGCCATAAGCTTCTAAGCGATTATCCGGAATGTGCCCGTTCTCTTTCGAAGTTCCGAATCAACCCGGGAAATGTCGGCAAGGGCGATAAGCACGAACAAAACTTTAAAACGCTGATTGATTTGGCGATCAAATATGACAAGCCAATCCGCATAGGAGTTAACTGGGGATCGCTGGATCAGAATCTTCTGGCCAAAATGATGGAAGAAAATAACCGTCAGCCAAATCCGGAAAATTCCGGGGAGATTCTCCGCAGAGCTCTAGTCAAAAGTGCAATCGATAGTGCTGATGAAGCAGTTCGTCTCGGCATGCAGAAAGAGCAAATTGCAATTTCCGCTAAGGTCAGCGGTGTTCGTGAATTAGTCGATATCTACCAGAAGCTCGATAGACTTTGTCCTTACTCCTTGCATCTTGGTTTGACAGAGGCCGGAATGGGTTTGAAGGGCACTGTATCCTCAACGGCGGCTCTTTCTATTCTCTTAGCCCAAGGAATCGGTGATACGATCCGCGTTTCTCTGACGCCGGAACCCGGTCAAAAGCGTTCTGCGGAAGTCGATTTGGCCTGTGAGATTGTTCAGTCCTTAGGGTTGAGAAATTTTGAGCCGAAGGTTGTTTCTTGTCCCGGCTGCGGTAGAACGAGCAGCGTACTTTTCCAAGAGCTGGCAAAAGAGACACAGAGCTATTTGAAGCAGCAAATGCCCAAGTGGAGAGGAAAGTATCCCGGTGTTGAAAACATGACAGTCGCTGTAATGGGATGCGTTGTCAATGGTCCGGGAGAAAGCCGGCATGCCAACATCGGCATCTCGCTGCCCGGCAGCGGAGAAGCTCCGGTTTCTCCTGTCTATATCGACGGCAAGAAAGTTTGCTCTTTAAAGGGAGAGCAAATGGCTTCTGATTTCAAAAAATTAATAGATAATTATGTCCAAACAAAGTTTGGGACAAATCAGGATTAAAAATGGCAAAAGATAAAATACAAGCAATCAAGGGCATGGCTGACATGCTCCCGGAGGACACTCCTTACTGGGATAAGTTCACAAAAGCCGTAGTTGAAGCTGCCCAAGAATACGGCTATATGCAGATCAGAACTCCGATTCTTGAACAAACCCGTTTGTTTAAGCGCGGCATCGGCGAGGTTACTGATATTGTTGAAAAGGAAATGTACTCCTTTGTTGATTCCCTGAACGGAGATGAATTGACGATGAGACCGGAGAATACAGCTTCCGTGGTCCGTGCCTGTATTGAACATAATTTGCTTTATGATGCACCTCGCCGTCTTTGGTATATGGGCCCGATGTTCAGACATGAACGTCCCCAGAGAGGACGTTTGCGCCAGTTCCATCAGTTTGGTTTAGAAGCTCTTGGCTTTAAAGGTCCTGATGTGGATGCCGAACAGCTTTTGCTCGTTAAAAGAGTTTGGGACAAGCTTGGCATTAAGAACGTCTGGCTGGAATTGAACTGTCTCGGACAGTTTGCAGAAAGGCAGGTTTATAGAGAAACTTTAATTAAGTACTTCGAAGCTCACAAAGAAATCTTAGATGAAGAAGCTCAGAGAAGGCTTTATACCAACCCTTTAAGGATTCTCGATACAAAGAACCCGGCAATGCAGGATTTGGTTGAGAATGCACCGAAGTTAATGGACAGTCTCGGCGAAGAGTCCAAAGCATTTCTTAAGAGGCTCACAGATATTTTAGAGGCCGAAGGAATTGACTACCGCATCAATCCTCGCCTAGTTAGAGGTTTGGATTACTACAACTTGACGGTTTTTGAATGGGTTACTGATAAGCTTGGAGCCCAGAGCACCGTATGCGGAGGCGGCCGTTACGATCCGTTAATCGGTATGCTCGGCGGAAAAGAAACGCCGGCATGTGGTTTTGCAATGGGCATTGAAAGAATTATCGAATTGATGAAAGAAGAGGGCATCGCTCCGTCTTATAAAGAATGCTCAGTTTACGTTGCTTGGAGCGGCGAAGACTCCTTCCTGTTTGCTTTGCGTACCGCAGAAGCTCTCAGAAATAAGCAAATCAGCACGATCCTTCATTCCGGCTCCGCTAAGTTTGCCAACCAGATGAAGAGGGCCAATGCATCCGGTGCTGATTTTGCTGTCATTATCGGCGAAAGCGAAACACAAGAGAAGAAGGTTTCTATCAAGCCGCTGCGCGAAAACTTGAAAGATTACGGCCAGCAGTTAAAGATGACTGTAGAACAGGCTGTTGAATATTTAGCTGAACAAACTCGATAAAGAGAAAGGTCAAATATGGCATATGATTTAGAAGAGCAAGAGTCCCTATCCGAAATTAAAGCCTGGTGGGAGAAGTGGGGGACTTTAATTCTCACTATTGTCACGGTTGCCTGCTTGGCTGCTGCCGGTATGCGTGGTTGGCAGTGGTATCAGATGAAGCAGTCTGCAGATGCCGGCTCTCTTTACAGCTTGATGATTCAAGCCAATAACAATAAGGATCAGCCGAGAGTTCAAAATATTGCTCTGAAGCTTCAGGAAGACTACGCTGGGACAGCATTTGCCGGTATGGGTGCTTTATTGGCGGCTTATACAGCAGAACAACACAATAAAGCCAGTGAAGCTATCAAAGATCTTCAATGGGTTATTGATTCCAAGGATTATCCTGAACTGCAGACTGTCGCGGCTGTTCGTTTAGCCGGCATTTACATTGACCAGGGCTCTTACGAGCAGGCCTTAAATCTTTTGAATTCAATTAAAAATCCGGATGCTGAAAAAGCATTAGTCGAAGATAGAAAGGGCGATGCTTACATTGCCATGGGCAATAAAGAAAAAGCAAAAGAATGCTGGACGGAAGCTTTAAGAGCTTGCACCACTACAAATCCGTTAGCCAAGATTATTGAAATTAAGCTTCAGGCTTTATAAAGAGAATAAAACATGAAAAAATTTTCCTTGACCCTGGCAGCAGCCGCACTGGCAGCTGTTTTAGTCGGATGTTCCTCTCCCAAGCATGAACCGGCGGAATTGGTATCGTTTACGCCCGCTATCAATGTCTCCGAAGTTTGGTCAGTCAGCATGCCGAACGCTGACGGATTCTTAGTTCCCGGTCTTTTTGACGAATCCGTCTGGGTTGCGGGCGGCAAAGAATTAGCCCGCTTAGATGCCAGAACCGGGAACAAAGAGTGGACTGTTTCTTTTGATTCTCCGGTTGTAGGAGGAGTAGGAACTGACGGGTATAACACCGCCGTGGGATTGGAAAACGGTGAATTGGTTGTTTTAAATGCAGAAGGAAAAGAGGACTGGAAGAGCAAACTGACCAGTGAACTTGCCGGACCTCCCGTCATCACCAACGGTTTGGTTATTGTTAGAACTAAAGATATGAGAGTCTCCGCTTTTGAGGCCTCTTCCGGGGAACAGCAGTGGACTTTCCAGAGGAATCAGCCCGCTTTGACTGTTCGTGTACCCATTTCCATGACTGCACGTGATAACTTCTTATTTGTTGGTCAGCCTAACGGAAACGTGGTTATTTTAGACGTCAATAACGGACGTCCTGTTTTTGAATTCCCGGTAGCCCAAGCCAAAGGAATAACGGAAGTCGAACGCTTGATTGATGTGGTTGGTGCCCCTGTATTAAACGCTGATATGCTTTGTGCAGCTGCTTATCAGGGTGCCGTAACTTGCATTAACAGCACGAACGGACAGATGATGTGGACACAGAATGTCGACGCCATTGCAGGTCCGGCAGTTGACGAAGACAACGTCTATGTTGTTGATGTCACAGGTGTTGTCAGAGCCTACTATCGTGAAAGCGGAGAGCTTCGCTGGGAAAATAAAACCATGACTTACCGCGGACTCAGTGCTCCGGTCATTATGCCGGGAACCGTTGCCGTCGGTGATAATGAAGGTTACGTTCACCTTTTGTCACCGAGAACAGGAGAAGAAATAGCCAGAACTCGTTTAAGCGGGCCAATCGTTACTAAGGCACAAAGTTTTAGTGCCGGTGCGATTTTCCAGACAAGTAAAGGAGATGTAGCTTACTTAGCTACGAGATAACAATTATGCTGCCTGTTGTTGCATTGGTTGGCCGCCCGAATGTCGGCAAGTCAACTTTATTTAACCGCCTCACAAGATCTAGGGACGCTTTAGTCGCCGATTTTCCCGGTTTAACCAGAGATCGCCATTACGGTGAAGGCCGAGTCGGCGAGAAGCCTTTTATTGTTGTCGATACCGGCGGTTTTGAACCGATTAAGACTGAGGGCATCGTCAAAGAGATGACCAACCAAGCTCAGCTGGCTGTCGAAGAGTCTGATATTATTTTCTTCCTGGTAGACGGAAGATCCGGCCTAACCCCGCAGGATCAGCGAATTGCGCAAAGCTTAAGAGAAAGCGGCAAGCCGACCTATCTTGTCGTCAACAAAGCCGAGGGCATGTCAGAGGTTGTGAAATCCGAATTCTATGAGCTTGCCTTAGGTGAGCCGTATCCGATTTCCGCAGCTCACGGCGAGGGCGTACGCGCCTTGGTCGATATGGCATTGGAAAAGTATCCGACTGAAAAAGAAATCGAGAAAGACGGCGACTTTGCGCACAAAATCAGAGTCGCTATTGCCGGCAGACCAAATGCAGGAAAATCAACGCTAATTAATGCTCTCATCGGAGAGGAACGACTTATTGCGTTCGATATGCCGGGGACAACCCGCGATGCTATTGAAGTTGAATTCCAGTACAAAGATAAGGACTACATTCTTATCGATACAGCTGGTTTGAGGCGCAAAGGTAAAGTTTTCGAGGCAATCGAAAAATTCTCCGTCATTAAGACGCTGCAGGCGATTGAAAAATCGAACGTTGTTGTTTTGCTTCTTGACGCAAAAGCCGGTATTTCGGAACAAGATGCCAACATTGCCGGTTATATTCTTGAAAGCGGCCGTGCTCTAGTCATTGCTATTAATAAATGGGATGACATCGGTGAATATGAAAGAACACGAGTCAAGGAAGAATTTGAACACAAGATTCACTTTTTGAAGTGGGCCAAGAGTCTTTACATCTCTGCTTTATATAAGAGGGGCTTAGGTAATCTTCTGACTGCCGTTAATGAAGCTCATGCAGCAGCTTTCGTTAAACTCTCTACACCGAAGCTGACACGTGCGTTGATTGAGGCAACCACCCGGCAGCTGCCGCCGAGAGCCCGCGGAGGCCGTCCTAAGATGCGTTATGCTCACCAAGGAGGCATGAATCCGCCGGTGATCGTAATTCATGGAAATGCATTGCAGGATGTGCCGGAAAGCTACAAACGGTACTTGGAAGGGTTTTTTAGAGAAAAATTCAATCTTAAAGGCACGCCTTTACGCATTGAATTAAGAACAAACAAGAATCCTTACGCTCAAAACGATTAATATAGTAAATATGTAGAAAGCTTCTCTCCTACAATCTTTTATAGCATTCTTTTTATTTTGTGCATTGCACACACGGAGAAAATAAATATGACAAAGGGGCAATTATTACAAGACCCGTTCTTAAACAGTCTTCGCAAAGGAAAAATTCCCGTTTCAATTTACTTGGTCAACGGCATTAAACTACAAGGACAAGTCGAATCATTTGACCAGTATGTCGTTCTTTTGAGAAATACCGTTACTCAAATGGTCTATAAACACGCGATTAGTACTATTGTTCCGGCTAGAGCAGTGCCGCTTGCCGGTGAACAGACAGAAGCCGAATAAGTGGATTTTCAGTATGAGAAGGGGGCTGACGGCCCCCAAAAAGTTTGGCTCGTAGTGGTAACGCTGGCTCGCCAAATTCACAAAGATGCCGCAGAAGAACTGACTGAATTAGCTCGTTCCTGCGGCTATGATGTTCAAGGGATCACGGAAGCAAAAAGAGAGAAGCCTGATCCGAAAACCTTTCTTGGCAGCGGGAAGATTGAGGAAGTGGCGCAGCTTGCCAGAGATTCCGGAAGCACCATTTTAATTTTCGACGTTGTCCTTTCTCCCGCACAGCAGAGAAATATCGAAATTACCACAAAACTCGCTGTACTTGATCGCACAAGTCTGATTCTTGAGATTTTCCGTCAAAGAGCTAAAACAAAAGAGGGGCGCCTGCAGGTTGAACTTGCGCGTTTGACGCATTTGTCTACCCGATTGGTTCGCGGTTGGACTCACTTGGAAAGACAGAGAGGCGGTTTATCAAAAACCGGAGGCCCTGGGGAAAAGCAGATCGAACTTGACCGAAGAATGATCGGCGTTCGAATTAAAGCCCTCAAAGAGCAGCTCAAGAAGCTTGAAAAACAGCGCAACACCCAAAGAAAGTCAAGACAAAGAGGCCAAATTCTAACTGTTGCTTTAGTGGGCTATACCAATGCGGGAAAATCTACGCTGTTTAACCGCCTAACCAGAGGCGAGGTCTATGCGGCTGACCAGTTGTTTGCTACGTTGGATCCGACGGCAAGAAGATGTTTCGTTGATGAAAATACGGAAGTGGTTCTCAGCGATACAGTTGGATTTATCCGAGGTTTGCCTCACCAATTAATTGAGGCGTTCAAATCTACCTTGGACGAAGCAGCTCAAGCAGATTTGCTTTTGCACGTAGTGGATTCTTCCAGTCCGGCCCGGGAAGAACAAATTGCCGAGGTCAATAAAGTTCTTAAAGAAATCGGTGCGGATAAAGTTTCTCAGCTGATGGTCTATAACAAAATAGACAAAGAAAGCAATGATCCCTTCCTTACTTTTGATGATAAAGGACGCCCGAAAGCAGTTGCTTTGAGCGCAGTGACCGGAGCCGGGATTGATTTATTGAGACAGGCTATCGCTAAGATTGCCAATACTGAAGAAGAGCCGGAAGAGGAAGATGACGAAGATTGGCTTAAAGAGTTTGAGCCATAAATGTATCTTCTTGTAACAGCAAATTAAAAGAATCAATCTGTTGCAAGCGGATTTTTTCAGTAATGATAAAATTTTGCCTCTAGAATTCTATTAATAACTTATTTTTTATAAGGACTCAAAGAGATGTCTTTGAATGACCCCCACTGGGGCCGAGATAGTTCTGATAAAGAACCAAAGAAAGAAGAAACAAAAAATACTTCGAATTCCACCGACACTGAAGAAGACGGCTTTAAAGAGCCTGAACTTCGTCGTCCTATTGAAGATAAAAGAGAAGAAAAAAAATTCAAGCAGGCACTCGGACAGGAAAATGATATCGAAGAGCTTTGGAAAGATTTTAACGACAAGCTCTCCGGAATCTTAGGTCAAAAATCCAAGCGTCCCCAAGATCGAGGTCAAAACGGCGTGAATTTTGACTGGAACGATTCGGATGATGACTCCAATGAGCCGCCTCCGAGAAAGGATCATCCTTTCCAAGCAGACCAAGGCGGCCACGGCACTAATGGCGGAAACGGCGGCAATGGCGGCGGATTTGGATTCCCCGGCACCAGAATGCCCCAGTCTGCTTCCGGAGCCGGCTATGGCTTTGCTTTGGCGGCGTTGCTGATTGCTGCCGGCGCTTGGTTGTCCTCCGGCTTCTACATCGTTCCTGAAGGTCAGCGAGGCGTGGTTACGACCTTCGGCAAGTACACTGAAACTACGAATGCCGGTTTCAGATGGCACCTTCCTTATCCCGTTCAGGATGTGGAACTTGTTGACGTTAGCTCCGTCAGAAAAGCTGAAATCGGTATGAAAGGTACAACCCTCCGTTTGAAAGAAGCTTTAATGCTGACTGATGACGAAAACATCGTAGACGTAATGTTTAACGTTCAGTACCGCATTAAAGACGGTCCCGGAGCCGAAGAGTTTCTTTTCCGTACACGCGATCCGATGGGATCGGTTATCCAGACTGCTGAATCTGCCATGCGTGAAGTCGTAGGCAGAAAGAAAATGGACAGTGTTTTATTTGAAAGCAAGCAGGAAATTGCCGAGGAGGTTAAGAAGCTGATGCAGGAAATGCTGGATCGCTATCACAGCGGTATTCAGATTCTTTCCGTTGCTATTCAGAATGCACAGCCGCCGGAACAAGTTCAGGCCGCCTTTAATGATGCTGTTAAGGCTGGGCAGGATCGCGAGCGTCAAATCAATGAAGGTGAAGCTTACGCTAACGACGTGATCCCAAAGGCAAAGGGTTTAGCTGAAAGATTGCGTCAGGAAGCAGAAGCTTATAAGTCTCGTGTTGTTTCTCAGGCTGAAGGTGATGCTTCACGTTTTGATCAAGTGCTCAGTCAGTATGAAAAAGCCCCGAAGGTAACACGCGATCGTATGTATGTGGATACGATGCAGCAGGTGCTTAACAATACGAAGAAGATTCTTGTGGACAGCAAGAGCTCCAATAATTTGCTTTATCTTCCGTTAGATAAATTGGTTCAGCAAGCAGGATCTGCTCAGAACTCTGCCGTTGCTGCTCCTGCTGCTGCAGAAACTTCTTCTACAGCAAGAGAGGCCCAGCCTCAGCCTTCGGTTGAAGCAGCTCCGATTGCTAATTACGTTTCCCGTCCTCTTTCCAGGACAATGAGATAAGAGGAAGAAAGAGAACATGAGAAAAGTAGTAACCTTATTTTTAGTTTGTGTTGTTTGCGGTTTTTTTGCCAAAACTTGTCTTTATACCGTCAACGAACGTGAATATGCTCTCGTATTCATGCTTGGTGAATTAAAAGAAGTGATTTCTAAACCGGGCCTGCACTTCAAGCTTCCTTCTCCTCTGCAGAATGTGGTTTACTTGGACAATCGTATTTTGACGATTGATACTCCGACGGCTGATTTGGTTCAAACCAGTGAAAAAAAGAACTTGATGATTGATTCTTACGTTAAATGGCGTATCAACAATCCTCGTTTGTACTGGGTTTCTTTTCAAGGCAGCGAAAGAGCCGCTGAAGACCGCGTTTCATCTTTGATGAGAGACGTTCTAAACCAGGCCGTCAACAGAAGAACGGTTAACGACATTACTTCCCGCGACAGAGCCAAAGCAATGGCAGAAATCTCCGAGGCTCTTCAAAAGAGAGTAGAAGGTTTAGGAATTGAAGTCGTTGATGTTCGCCTTAAGAGAGTGGACTTTACGCCTGAAATTTCCGAATCTGTTTACCGCCGTATGGAAGCAGAACGTAAGAGAGTAGCCAGCGAGGAACGTTCAAAGGGTGCTGCTGAAGCCGAAAAAATTAAGGCTGATGCCGACCGTCAGAGAACCGTTATTTTGGCTGATGCCTATAAAGATGCTCAGCAAATCAAAGGTTCGGGCGATGCTAAAGCTAACGAAGTTTATGCTAACGCATTCGGCAGAGATCCTGAATTTGCAAAATTCTATCGCTCTCTCGATGCCTACCGTTCTTCTTTCTCTAAACCCACGGATATGATGGTAGTCGATCCCTCCAGTGAATTTTTCGATTATTTGAAAAACTCCAAAGGCGAGAAGAATTAATTTAACAAATTCATAAAAATGAAAGTCCTTCTTTGTGCAATAGGTTTTTGCTTAGTGCTGGAAGGACTTTTTCCATTGTTGGCTCCAGATGCGTGGAAAAAGTACCTTCTTGAGTTGAGCTCAATTTCTAGTAAAAAAATCAGAACAGTTGCCTTTGTCGGTGTAGTCTTAGGTTTGGCTGTCGTTTGGTCAGTTGAGTTGTTTTAGAAAGGAATATATGTCAGTTTGGTTATTGCCAGAGAATATCGCCGACATGCTTCCCCGGGAAGCGAGAGAAATAGAAAGATTAAGGGAGACATTTCTGAAGCTGACGAAGTCTCACGGATGTGAGATGGTTAAACCTCCAATGATTGAGTATGTAGACTCACTGTTGACCGGAACCGGAAACGATTTAGATTTGAGAACCTTTAAGATCGTCGATCAGTCATCAGGCAAAATGCTTGGGTTCCGCGCTGATATGACGCCGCAAATTGCTCGTATCGATGCTCATATTTTGAATAGAGAAGGAATTAGCCGTTTAAGCTATGCCGGTTCACTTCTTCATGCCCGACCTCTTCATCCCGTAGCTTCCAGACAACCGTATGTAGCCGGCGTGGAGCTGTTCGGATCCACATCAAGTGCCAGTGATATCGAGGTTCTGAACCTCGCATTGGAGTGTTTGAAGGCTTTTGGTCTTAAAGATATTCATTTGGATATCGGCCACGTTTTTGTTGTTAAAGCCATTGTCGAAAGAGATCCGAACTGTGAAAAGGTTATGCCGAAGATTCTTTATGCATTGAAACATAAAGACCGCAGTGCTCTCGAAGAATTATCCGGTGTCATTGAAGATTCAACGATTGACGCATTAAGAAAAATTATGCGTATGTTCGGCGGGATCGAGGTTCTGGACGAAATTGAAAAAGAATTCAGCGATTATCCGCTGATTCTTCAAACTATCGAACAGCTTAAGTGGATCGCAGACCGCTGCATTGCTGACAAGCTGAGCTTTGATTTTTCCGACGTTCACGGTTATCAATACTTGACCGGCATTACTTTCGGCGTCACTATCCCTCAGCGGTATCAGGCTGTCCTCAGAGGAGGACGCTACGACAGCATTGGGGCTAAATTCGGACGCAATCGTCCGGCAGTCGGATTTACTTTATATTTGCGTGAGATCGCACAAGTCCTTTCTACAAAGAGACCATATGCTGTAATGGCTCCATGGGACGACGAGGACAAGGCTTTAAACGAAGCGATCAGAAAATTAAGAGAAGAGGACAGAATCGTTGTTCAGATTCTTCCTGAAGACAGAATTGAGAGTCTTGAAGAGTCCTTCAGACTGGATGAAGAGTTAATCAAAGAGGACGGTGAATGGAAGGTCGTTCGCCGATATACAAAATAGGAGATATCAGGTATGGCTAAAAACGTAGTAGTTGTCGGTGCCCAATGGGGTGATGAGGGTAAAGGCAAGATTGTAGACTGGCTGACAGAAAGTGTTCAGGGGGTTGTACGTTTCAACGGCGGCCATAATGCCGGCCACACTTTGGTTATTAACGGCAAGAAGACAATTTTGCGTCTTATTCCGTCCGGCATCATGCATCCTCACGTTAACTGCTATATCGGCAACGGTGCCGTTGTCAGCCCGCAGGCTCTCCTGGCTGAAATCGATGAACTGGAAGCCAACGGTGTTAAAGCAGAAGACAGAATTTTTGTTTCCGGCCACTGCCCGCTGATTCTTCCTTATCATGTCGCCCTTGATCATGCCCGCGAAGCTTCCTTGGGCGATAAGAAGATTGGCACTACCGGCCGAGGAATCGGACCTGCTTACGAGGATAAAATTGCGCGCCGTGCCGTTCACGTCAGCGATCTTCTTGATCCGGAACTTTTTGCTGAAAAAGTCCGCAGAAACTGCAAGCTCATTAACTTCCTCTTAGTTGATTTCTACAAAGCAAATCCTGTAGACGTTGAACAGATTATTTCCGATACTTTGGCTCTTGCCCCGAGAATCACTTCTAAAATTGCTGACGTTTCTCACACTCTTAACCAAAAGATGAGAGCCGGAGAACAGTTCTTATTTGAAGGAGCTCAAGGCACTATGCTCGATATTGACCATGGTACTTATCCATATGTTACTTCGAGCAACACAGTTGCCGGTTCAGCAAGTCCGGGCGCCGGTGTCGGTCCGCAAAAACTCAATTATGTTTTGGGTATTACCAAAGCCTACTGCACACGTGTCGGAGAAGGTCCGTTCCCAACAGAGCTTTTCGATGACGACGGTAAGAAGCTTCGTGAAAAAGGAAATGAATTCGGTGCAGTGACAGGCCGTCCGCGCCGCTGCGGCTGGTTCGACGGGGCTGCTTTAAGACGTTCTGCAGAATGGAACGGTCTTTCCGGTTTGGCCGTGATGAAGCTTGACGTTTTGGACGGCTTCAAGACAGTTCGTTTGGGCGTTGGCTATGAATACAAAGGTCAGCGCTTAGAAGTAATGCCGGTCGGAGCAGATGCTGTTGCTGAATGTAAGCCGATTTACGAAGATTTTCCTGGTTGGGAAGAATCGACATTTGGTATTACAAAGTGGGACGATCTTCCATTGAACGCACGCCGTTATTTGGATAGACTCTCTCAGGTAGCAGGCGTACCAATTGCCGTTGTATCCACAGGTCCTGACCGTGAGAATACAATCCTTTTAAAGAACCCCTTTGCGGAATAAATTTTTAATATAAAGGGCCCGAAAGGGCCTATGGGAACTTAGATGAAAGATCTTCATGTATCTTGGGATGAATATCATAAGCTGATTGAGACTTTGGCCTATGTCGTCAACGACAGCGGCTGGAAGTTCGATTCTCTTCTTTGTTTATCTAGAGGTGGCCTTAGACCCGGCGATATTCTTTCAAGAATCTTCGACATGCCTTTGAACATTTTGGCAACCAGCTCCTACCGAGAAGCTGCCGGTACAGTTCAAGGTGAGCTTGATATTGGTCAATATATTGCTTCAAGTCGTCCGGACTCCTTGAAAGGAAAAGTCTTATTGGTCGATGACTTGGTGGACTCCGGCCTAACTTTCAAGAAAGTTACAGAGCATCTTAAAACCAGAGTTCCTGCTATCACTGAAGTGAGAACGGCTGTTCTTTGGTGGAAAAAATGCTCTCAAGTTAAACCTGACTACTATGTTCAGTTCCTTGAAGATAATCCTTGGATTCACCAGCCGTTTGAAGTGTATGACACGATGCGTCTGGGCCAATTGGAAGGAAGAGTCAAAGACTACAACTTACTGAAACCCGCTCCGTAAGAGAGTCAACCACTAAAAAACTGCGGCAAGATTTAGTCCTTCTAAATTTTCCGCAGTTCTTTTCATTTAAGAGAAAAATAATGAAGGTTATTGATTTTGTCGGGTACTCAGGCAGCGGCAAGACGACATTGGTGGAACAGTTGGTGACAATTTTCTGCAATGCCGGATTTGATGTAGCGGCTATAAAGAGTGCCCATCACGACATTCAAGTCGATAAGCCCGGAAAAGATTCGTATCGATTTCAAGCGGCGGGAGCCGAGCAGGTAATAGTCAAAAATGACTCGGGCTGGGCTATGATGAGGAGAACTCCCCTGAAACCTGCTACGCTCAAAGAACTTGTGTCGAAGCTAGATCCTTGCGACTTAGTTCTGGTAGAAGGATTTAAAAAAGAAGACGATGCAGATTTACGCCTGGAGGTGTGGAGACCCGGAGTTAAGAAGGAGCCGGCTATCTATACCCAAGATAGAGGAATACAGGCTGTACTGACGGACGTGGACTCTATTGCAGGATGTGAGATCCCGGTTATTAACTTGAATAATCCTCGTCTTATTGCACGTTTTATTGCGGATAAATTGAATTTGAAATCGAGGTTTTAAATGCTCACTGTTGAAGAAGCCCTGGAAGAGATCCTACGAAATGTTCAGCCTGAAGCAGAGACGGAAGAAGTCGTCACGCTTTACAGTGCCGGTAAGATTTTAGCGGCTCCTGTCGTTTCGCCCATTCAAGTTCCTCCCTTAGATAATTCTCAAATGGACGGCTATGCCGTCAGAGTTTCTGATTTTGCTGACGGAAAACTTGAATTTCCAGTCTCAGAAAAGATTTACGCGGGACATATGGGCAAACCTCTTAAGGAAGGATCGGTAGCAAGAATCTTCACAGGGGCTCCGATTCCGGTTGGTGCCGACGCCGTCATTCCGCAGGAAGAAGCAACTGAAACCGCAGAAGGCACCGTTAGGTTCGAAAAAGTTCCGAAGGTTGGCGCTTGGATCAGAAAAGCCGGCTGCGATATTGAAATCGGCGACGTCATTCTGAAAGCAGGTGATCGTTTGACTCCTGCCGCTTTAGGCGTTGCCGCTAGTGTAGGTACTTCTACCGTTCAGTGCTATCGTCCGATTAAAGTTTCTTTATTTTTCACCGGTGACGAACTGTCGATGCCCGGAGAACCTTTAGTTGAAGGCGGTATCTACAACTCTAATCGATTTGTTTTAAGAGGTCTTCTGCATCAGCTAGGGTGCGATGTGGTTGATTATGGCAACGTTCCGGACAGCTACGAGGCAACTTTGGATGCTTTTAGAAAAGCAAGCCGCAAATCGGATTTGATATTAACCAGCGGCGGTATGAGCGTTGGAGAGGCCGATTACATTAAGCCCGTGGTTGAGGCTTTAGGCCATATCGATATGTGGAAGATTGCCGTTAAGCCCGGGAAACCGGTTGCTAAAGGCGAGGTAAACGGTGTTCCTTTCTTAGGGTTACCCGGAAACCCGGTTTCTTCTTTAGTGACATTCTTGATTTTTGCCCAGCCTTTGATTCTCAAACTGTCAGGCAGAAGAGAGGTTGAGGTGAAGTCGTACAACTTGCCGATTGATTTTGACTGGAAGGGCGGTTCTCGCAGAGAGTTCATTCGTGTACGCCGTAATGAGAACGGTGCGTTAGAAGCTTACAGAACCCAGAACTCCGCTGTTTTGACTTCGTGTCTGTGGGCCGACGGTCTGGCTGACATTCCTGCAAATGCCGACCTGAAGAAAGGAGATTTGGTTCGCTACATTCCATTCAGTGGGTTCAGTCTTTAAGAGAGGGAATTGCCGTGAAAATTTCCGTTCAAACAGAAGATTTTGATGTTCAAAAAGAATATGCCGAGCTCAAAGCCAATCCGCATGCCGGGGCAGTCGTGATGTTCGTGGGAAATGTCAGAGACATTAATGAGGGTTGTACGATTGAAAAAATGTCTCTTGAACATTATCCCGGCATGACTGAAAAGTCTTTAACCAAGATTGTGAAAGAAGCTCAAGAACGCTGGAATATTCAAGATGCGACAGTCATCCACCGGGTTGGGGATTTAGAGATTAACGACCAGATCGTTTTTGTCGGAGTCTCGGGCGGCCATAGAGGGGAATGCTTTGATGCCTGTGAGTTCATCATTGACTACCTCAAAACGGAAGCTCCTTTCTGGAAGAAAGAAACCATCGACGGCAAAGGCAAATGGGTTGATGCCAGAGAAAGCGACGATGAAGCGATGAGTAAGTGGAATCTTTGTAAATAGAAGACTTCTGTACCATCGTCTATTACGCCTCGGAATACCGAGGCTTATTTATTTGGAATTCTGCCATTTCTTTCACTTCAAAATTAATAGCGAATTCCGTGACCGGCCAAATATTTTTCTGGAATTTTCTCAATCATGAATAGGGTGACTCTGTTGAAATAATATTTAGTTAGCGACGTAAAAACTTAGACTTAAATTGCTCAAAATAAGGGTTTAAAGAACACTTTACTCTCGGAAATGTTGACAATGAAATTTAGTAAAAGCGGAATGTCCGTATTTCCTTTTAATAAGGGAAGGGAGTCTTAACAAACATATGCGTCAAGATAAATTTACAACGCGCTTTCAAGAGCTTCTGGGGCAAGCCCAGACTATGGCTGCCGATCATTCTCAGCAGTACATTGATCCCGTCCACGTTCTGAAAGCTGTCTTAGAGGACACTGAAGGAACCGGAAAGAGCTTGCTTGAAAGAGCCGGCGTTCGGGTTGGGGAGCTTAGGAAGCTTGTCGACAAGGAAATAAACAAGATTCCCGAGGTTTCGGGAGCGGCAAATAATGTGCAGGTCAGCCGTGAACTCATGACTGTTCTGAACGAAATGGATAAAGAAGGCCAGCGTCTTGGCGATGAGTATTTATCCACCGATCTATTTTTATTAGTTTTATGTGACAGCAAATGCGCAGCCGGCCGCATTGCACGTGAGGCTGGATTGACCAAACCAGCTTTGGAAAATGCAATCATGGCTATGCGAGGAGGAGAGAAAGTGGACAACCCTGATGCTGAAAACAACCGTGAAGCTCTAAAGAAATACACGGTTGATTTAACAGAAAGAGCTCGAAACGGCAAGCTTGATCCTGTCATCGGCAGAGATGATGAGATCCGCCGCGCCATGCAGATTCTGCAGCGCAGAAGTAAGAATAATCCCGTCTTAATCGGTGAACCGGGCGTTGGTAAAACAGCAGTTGTCGAAGGACTTGCTCAGCGTATCGTCAACGGAGAAGTTCCCGATACCTTACGCCATAAGAGAGTTCTGAGCTTGGATATGGCCGGTTTACTGGCCGGAGCCAAGTACCGCGGTGAATTCGAAGAAAGACTCAAAGCTCTTCTGAAGGAAGTTGTAGCTGAAGAGGGCCGCATTATTCTCTTCATCGATGAAATTCATACCGTAGTCGGTGCTGGGAAGACAGACGGCGCTATGGATGCCGGCAATATGCTTAAGCCGGCTCTGTCGAGAGGCGAACTGCATGTTATCGGTGCAACAACCCTTGACGAATACCGTAAATACATTGAAAAAGATCCCGCTTTGGAAAGAAGATTCCAGAAGGTTATCGTTGATGAGCCAAGCGTTGAAGATACCATCGCTATTCTCCGCGGTTTGCAGGAAAAATATGAAGTTCACCATGGCGTAGAAATTACCGACCCGGCTATTGTTGCAGCCGCAGAACTTTCAGCTCGCTACATCACAGACAGATTCCTTCCGGATAAAGCCATTGACTTGATTGATGAGGCAGCTGCCCGCATCAAGATGGAAATTGACTCAAAGCCGGAAGAACTTGACAAACTTGACCGCAGACTGATTCAGCTGAAGATTGAAAGAGAAGCCGTCAAGAAAGAAAAGGACGAAGCAAGCTTGAAGCGCTTGGAAGCTCTTGAAGAAGAAATTCAAAAGCTCGGCCGTGAATACTCTGACTTGGAAGAAATTTGGAAAGCGGAAAAGAGTGCTGCTCTCGGCTCTCAGAACATCAGAGACGAAATCGACAAATTGAAGACCAAGATGGAAGAACTCCGCCGTCAAGGCAAGTACGAAGAATTGGCTTCTATCCAGTACGGTCAGCTTCCCGAACTTGAAAAACGTCTGCTTAAAGAGGAAGACGCAGAACATAAGGCTTATGAAGAAAAGCCTAAACTTCTGAGGACTCAGGTTGGTGCAGAAGAAATTGCTGACGTTGTTTCTCGTGCCACCGGAATTCCTGTTTCCAAGATGATGGAAGGCGAAAGACAGAAATTGCTTGATATGGCCGAACATATCGGCAAGAGAGTCGTTGGTCAAAAAGAAGCAGTACAGAAGGTTGTCGACGCTATTCTGCGTTCTCGTGCCGGTTTGGCTGATCCGAACAGACCGTACGGTTCATTCTTGTTCTTAGGACCGACAGGTGTTGGCAAGACAGAATTGACGAAAGCTTTAGCAGAATTCCTCTTTGATACCGATGAGGCAATGATTCGTATCGATATGAGTGAGTTTATGGAGAAGCATTCCGTTGCTCGTTTGATTGGTGCGCCTCCGGGATATGTAGGCTATGAAGAGGGCGGCTATTTGACAGAAGCCGTCAGAAGAAAACCATACAGCGTTATTCTTCTCGATGAAGTAGAAAAGGCGCATCCGGATGTCTTCAATATTCTTCTGCAGGCCCTTGATGACGGCAGAATGACAGACGGTCAAGGCAGGACGGTTGACTTCAAGAATACCGTTATCGTCATGACTTCAAACCTTGGTTCTCAGGAAATCATGAACCGCCAAGGCGAAGATCCGGTTGAAATCAAAGAAGCCGTGATGGAACAAGTCAAGAAACATTTCAGACCTGAATTTATCAACAGAATTGATGAAATCGTTGTCTTTAATGCCCTTGATGAAAAAGCCATTAGAGAAATCGCAAGAATTCAGATCCGCAAACTGGCTAAACGTATGGAAGCTCAGAATATCGGTCTTGAAGTCAGCGATGCGGCATTGGATGAAATCGGCAAGGTTGGCTTTGATCCGTTATTCGGCGCACGTCCGTTAAGAAGAGCTGTTCAGGAATACTTGGAAAACAAGATTGCTATCAACCTTCTGAAGGGACAATACGCACCGGGCGATATCGTAGATGTCGACTACCAGGACGGCAAATTTATCTTTTCAAAGAAAGCCGTATAGGCGTTAGATGTTCGGGAGGACCATCCTCCCGATCCTAATCAAAGAAAAACCAGCGAAATTTCGCTGGTTTTTCTTTGAGATGGTTCAGTAAGCTAGGCGCTTTCTTTTTCGTTATCCGGATCTCCGGCTTTCAAGCTGTTTTGCAAATGCTGCATGGAGAAAACGGCAGAATTAACGAGACGGACCGTATCGCCTTCAATAATGAATGTCACACTTTCATGGTGACCGCTATGAACACCGAGAACGTCTAATACGTATTTAGGAATCGTTACCTGTCCATTGACCCATACTAACGACGTAGCGGCAAAAGAGTTAGACATAACGCCCTCCTTGATTTTGGTAACTACCTCAACCTAAACGGCTAGAAGGTAGGGTGTCTCTCGGGCTGAGAGAGGAGAGAAAGACAAAGTTAAATTACTAATGCTGAATCTTGTATTTCTCCTTTACCTGTCTTGATATTAAGGGATATCCCCGAGCATGAATAAATAAAAGTACCAATTTGAGTGATAGCTTTTTTCGATTAAAAAGGTATTTTGTCAAGGGTGGGTCGTTTGGATTTTGAGGTGTGCTACGGATAAAACGTTGAGCGTCAGAACTCCAAGAATGGCAGAAGCTCCTCTTGCTCAACTTCCAGAGGAGAGCCGATCCCTATTCCAATTAATCGAACTTTTTTGCTCAAATCGAGTTTAGAGAGCAACTCTAAGGACTCTTCATAAATTTCTTGAGGGTCCTCTAAGATGTGGTCGAAGGTGTGAGAACGGGAAAATGTTTTGAAGTCACTCATCCTCACTTTTAATGTCAGTGAGAAACCTCTGAACCGGCGTCTGGTCATTCTTTCCTTGAGCTGACAGACGACTCTGGAAATACCTTCCTGTATGTCGGACAGGTTAGAAAGGTCTTTGGAGAACGTGATTTCAGCGCTGACTTGTTTGCGGATGCGATTGACTCTAAGGGGACGCTCATCGATTCCTCGGGCATAGTTGTAGTAGCTAAGACCGGCTTTGCCAAAATGTTCGGTTAGAAATAATAAGGATTGTTTTCTGAGGTCCGAACAGGTGTGAATATCCAGAGACTCCATCTTTTTCTGAGTGACAGGTCCCACACCCCATATAGCTTTAACGGGGAGCTTGTCGATGAAATCTTGTGCTTTAGCCGGATGAATAACGAATAAGCCGTCAGGTTTTTTCCAATCGCTGGCAATCTTAGCCAAGAACTTGTTATAGGAGACCCCTGCGGAGGCTACGAGGCCAACTTCTTTTCTGATATCTTTTTTAATTGCTTTTGCACAGTCAACGCCGAAGCGAAGTCCTAACCTGTTCTGCGTGACATCTAAGAAAGCTTCGTCAATAGAGACCGGTTCTATCAGTTCGGTGTATCTGCGGAATATCTCCAGAATATTTTCAGAGGCCTCTTTGTAGGCTTCCATCCGTCCTTCCACAAAGATAAGGTTAGGACAAAGTTTGGCGGCAAGGTGAGAAGGCTGTGCCGAGTGAACACCGAATTTTCTGGCTTCGTAGCTGCAGGAAGCAACGACTCCTCGTGCTTTATTAAGGCCTACGGCAATCGGCAGACCTACAAGAGAAGGATTATCTCGCTGTTCTACGGACGCAAAAAAGGCATCCAAGTCAATGTGAAGAATCTTTCTGTACTTATTCCAAACCGGTGAGTAAGGATCGATTTTCGTATCCGAAGACTTCTTCATATTTAACGAGGATGCCGCTTTTTCTCAGTCCTTTCCGGGATTAGATGCCGTTAGTTTTGGTTAACAGGTTCTTGTAGAAATTAACAGCAATGGAAAGAACTTCTTCGTCGAAGTCGAAGAGGCGCTGGTGGTGACCGGCTTTTATAGTAGAACCGAACACGATGAATGTCCCCTTGCCGCCGTGAGACTGGACTCTGCGCAGGAGAATTGTGGCATCTTCACTGCCAAGCTTGAGATCCAGATGCTGGACATTTTCAGCACCGACAGTTTTAACAGCAGCTTCTTCAGCGATGGCGATGGCTTCAGGATCAGGATTAAATTCAGTGGCTTCGCCGGCCTTGTCGATTTTCAATTCGCAGCCGTACATATCTGCTGCGCCTTGCAGGCGGCGAATAGCTTCTTCTCTCATCAAAGCGTTAACTTCTTCGGATTCTCCTCTGACTTCCAGCTGCATGAAAGCATTAGGAGGCAGAACGTTTCTACCTTCTCCGGCTCTTAGAGTACCTACATTCAAAGCAGATACCGGACCAATCGGTCTTGGAAGAGCATGAATAGCGAGAGCAGCGGTAGCTGCTGCCAACAGAGCATTCTTGCCTTTTTCCGGGTTGGCACCGGCGTGAGCAGCAACGCCTGTGAAAGTAGCATCCAGTTTTGTTGTAGCGAGGAATTCGCCAGGGACGGCAGAGATAATTCCGGTATCAACACCAAGGCCGAGGTGGTTGCCGAATAAGAAATCAACATCGTCCAGGACGCCGCTTTCAGCGATTGGTCTGGCACCGCGGACGCCTTCTTCTGCCGGCTGGAAGAGTACTTTGATTGTTCCGCAAAGTTTGTCCAGGTTCTCTGCAATCCAGCTGCAAAGGCCAACTCCCATTGTCAGATGGCCGTCATGACCGCAGGAATGCATTCTGCCCGGATTCTGGCTGCTCCATCCTTCAGCGAAAGGTCTATGCTGAGGCTCTTGAGCTTCAGTAACTTCAACACAGTCGATGTCGAATCTAACTGCAATGACAGGTCCCGGACGTCCTGTTTTGAATACGGCAACAGCACCGGTATAACCTTCCATTTTGTCTAAAAGTTCTTGAGAGACTCCTTTAGCTTGTGCTGCAGCAAGTGCGGCTTGAACCGCAGCAGGATTTCTGCCTGCGATGAATTCAGGATTGATGATTTGTTTGCCGACCAGCGGTTCGATACCCATAGCTTTAAGTCTTTCAACGATTTTTGACGTTGTGACAAATTCACACCAACCGGGTTCCGGGAAAGAGTGGATTTCTCTTCTTAGGGCAACCATGTCATTTAAGCTATACATTTAGAGTTCTCCTCACTTAATAGTTTTAAGAAAGATTAAGGAATTCGATAAGTCTAAAGAAGATGATTAATTTCTTCTAGTCTTATCTTCTTTTGTTGCAAGATAGGCGAGTCTTTTTACGGTTAATTCAATGAAGAAGGCAGCGGCCAGCGGGATTACCTCATCGTTGAAGTCATAAGAAGGATGATGAAGGGGCTGAGTATGTTCTTTATCTCTGACACCGATTAAGAACATTGTTCCCGGTACAACTTCCTCATATTCGCTGAAGTCTTCACTAATCATTGTCGGACTTAAAGCCGGGAGCACATTTTCTTTTCCAAGAAGTTCTTCAGCGGTCTTAACGGCAAATTCAGTACATTCTTTGTCGTTAATCACGGGGCCCGTCAGTCTGTTATACGAAACCTCGAATTCCAAGTTATGAGCATAAGAGATGCCTTTGACGATTTCATGCAAACGCTTTTCCGCAAAGTCTCTTACGGCCGGAGAAAAGGTTCTGACGGTACCGACCATTTCAGATTTAGCCGGGATGATGTTATACGAAGTACCGTTGCCGGAAACCACGGAGCAGACGGACAGGACGATAGATTCCAAAGGATCGACATTGCGGGAAACGATGGTTTGGAGAGCCTGATAAATTTCGGTTACTGCCGGGAAAGTATCTATTCCAAGATGAGGGCGTGCGCCATGAGTTCCTTTGCCGAACAGAGAAATTTTGAAGTAATCGGCAGAAGCCATTAGAGCGCCGGTTTTAAAGCCTATGCTTCCTAAATCCAAGAAAGGCTCGTTATGTGCACCGTAGACTTCTTGGATATCATATTTTTGAAAAATTCCGGACTCAACTACGCTCTTGGCACCGGAGACCGATTCTTCGGCAGCCTGGAAAATACAAATAACTCTTCCCGGAAAATCGTTGTGAGAGTGGAGATAATCGGCAGCTGCCAATAACCACGTTTGATGTCCGTCATGGCCGCAAGCGTGACATCTTTCAGCGATTTGGCTTTTCCATGCGTTTGTGCTTGCATCCTGCAATGGAAGAGCATCAATGTCTGCGCGCAAAGCAATAGTAGGGCCTGGGCGGTTTCCGTCTATAACGGCGATAAGACTTCCCGGAGATACTTCAGTATCAACGGAGGAAATATTTTTAGCATTGAGAAATTCTTTGATTGCCTGGACGGTATTAGAGGTTTCAAAACCGATTTCCGGTTGGGAATGGATTCGACGTCTATAAGAGGTCAGTTCTTGTTGTTGTTTCTTTATTTCTTGGAAGATGGAAGAATCGTAAAGCTGGTTTGACATTTATAACACCCAAATAAAATAAACGGATGAGATTTTTAACCGTTGATCTTCTAATGATAAAGCTCGAAGGCAATTAATGGAATGTTTTTGTTTGTGCGGATTGAGGTGAAGTTGGTCTCAGCTACCTTTTGGCACTCAGCAAGCTAAAACGGTTTCATAGTTCTTAACTCTATATTTTCAAGGACTTTTTCCCGGCGAATTAACAGAATCAGATTTTGTTATTATGTCCTTAAGAGGAGGTTGTCCAAACAACCGTTTGTATTCTCTGACGAATTGTGAACACGATTCGTAGCCGACGGAAAATGCAGCAGAACTTACATTCTGTCCCACAGAGAACAAAAGATGCTGCGCCTCGTAAAGCGAGACTCTTTTTTGATATTGAAGAGGAGAGAATCCCGTGACTGTTTTGAAAAGCCGGTGGAAGGCAGAAAATGACATATTGGCCATACCTGCGATATCTTCTATGAGGATAGCTTTCTCAAAGTTATGCTTGATCCATGAAACGGATTTCAAAATAGCAAGATTATTTGAGCCGACTTTTATCATTGCGCGTAAGGCTCCTCCACAGGATGAGAAAAGCAAAAGATAATGCAGGTCTCTAAGCAACGGTTCTGAACGACAACGAATTTGTTCGGGATAGTCAAGAAGTTCAAGTAATCTTTCAAAAGCAGAAAGGAGTACTGATTTAGAATAAGAGGAAGCGAAGAGGATTGCCCTGTTTTCAGTGAAGTCGGAGCGGAGTTCAAGCCTATGGCAGTTTCGTACTGCGAAAGGGGGCCGTGATCGTAAGGCTGACGATCAAATAGGATGTCCTCTTCTTTTGTCTTTTTATCAGAATAAAAGATAGATCCCACTTTGTACAATCCAGCAACTTCCTGAAGCTCTATTTGCAGTACGGTTTTCTTTAAATTCTCTTTGTTAGAGATTTCAAAAGGTCGAATAAGTCTTATGGAGTTTTCTTTGTAAGAGGTCCAAGACCCGGTTTTTGTAAACGAGGAACTCTTTATGATGAGATCTAGAGCAGGTTGATTATTTTTTCGTCAGGTTGCCTTCCAAGGCGGTGAAGAAGAGAAGTCAAATCCTTTGCGGAGCCCTTTAAAATCATAGCTCTTAATTTTCTTAGCTGGGTCCTTGCCATCTTTCAAGGCCTCAGTCCAAGCATTTTCTACCATGTAGAGGTACAAACTTCTGAAGTAGCGCCGGAGGAATTCCTGAGGATCTTCAACTTTGTTGAGCTGTAATGTTATATAGACCGACAAGATATCAAAGATGCTTTCTGCAGACCTAATTGTTTGAAGGCACTGTAGGTTCTTCCGAATGACAGCGGCCAGCCGTAAAAGAATTTTCAATCAGATTTGAGTCACAAGGCGTTGCAGGGTTTGCCAGGAATGTCGCAGTTCTTCTTTGTTGTTTAGGTGATAGCAGAAAGCCCAGGCTGTCCTATCTGAGTGCTTTATGTCTAGACCAGACAGATCGTTTCATTTCAACTCTTTTCTTTTTGATCTGATTCATTACTGTATTGACTTTATCCATCAGAAGCTTCTGGTTTTCTTCGTTTTGACGACGCTCACGACCGCTTAGTTCTTTCATTTTCTTGCGTAATCTGATGATTTTGCCGATTGCCTCCACTACCATCAAACAAGCAGTTTGCAAAGTGTCATTGGAGATAAGCATCTTTAGCATCTGCTCTTGTTCTTCAAGCTCCAACTTGCCTATCTCATCGAGTTGTCTGTCGGTAAGAACAGCTCTGAGGACTTCTCTGCGGAAGTGCACTAAACAGCTTCGGTGCTTGGCTTGCGGATGTTCAGATTTGATGATGCTGTTGTAGGCAGAATAAGCGTCCGAGACCAAGTACTCGAAGTTATAACCTTTGGTCAAGTGCTCTTTAATGGATTCAAGGTCGCGGCTTCTCATCGGATAGTAGAGAGCTAGGGGACTGTGGCTATCGCGGACCGATCCCAGAGCAAGTAAATAATTCGTTGATTTTGGCTCTGCAACTTTTCTAGTTCCGGTATTGCCTTTGCCTTGGCACTCGAGTACGGGAAATACCGTTTCATCAGCCAGCAGGATCTTCTCTTCTCTAGCTTGCTCTTCAATGGCTTCTAACAGAGGCTGCAGATAAATTTTGTCCAAGTCTTGAAGTTGGTAGTAAATGGTTGAGTTACCCAGGTTAAATACTTTCTTCATGGGCGAAGAGATTTTTTGCAAAGGTACTCCGTTTCTGAGCAAGTAGGCCGCGTCAATGATACTGTGTCTGCCGATGCTTCTTCCGAGAAGGAACGGTGGACGCAGCCCCCAGGCAATACAACATAAGACCGCCCGGATTCTATACAAATCAGAAGATCCGAGTGATTTTCAATAAAGCTGTAATGCTCTGTCAGCTTGGCATAAGGTCTGAATATTTGCCTTGTTCGGTTAATGCTTTAAGCGATTTCTGCGTATATTTCATTTAAATTTTCCGTACCCCCAAAAATGCCCCCGAATGAACTTTGTATTATTTGCCTAAATTTACGTTGATTTTAGTAACGGTTAAAATAATTGGACAACTTAAGCCCTTGTAAAGATGGGATTTTTTGCTGTGATTTTCGTTGACTTTCGGAAAGAAGGAATAGGGCTGATTGGTGGCCCGAGCCGGACTTGAACCGGCACAGCTAAATCGCCGAGGGATTTTAAGTCCCTTGTGTCTACCAATTTCACCATCGGGCCACTCAACAGAAGTCGAATTCTATCCTATTTTTGAATTCTTTGCCAAGTCTTTTTGCGTAAATTTCTTAAATCTGTAGTAATTATGCGGGTGGGGGAAAGTCCTAGCTTTGTAATTAGATTTTGTTGTTAAGATTAAAAGATTGGTTCTTAAATAGTCCTAATATAAAAGCTGAACCAAAATCTTTTCAGATCTAGGTTCACTTCCTTTACCGGTGCAAACCAATCATCAATCCTAGGAGGTCAAATAATGGAATCTTTAGTTGCCAATGCTCAGGCAATTAATCGTCTCCTGGCCCGTTACGGAGTGAAGTTCGGTATCTATAAAAATAATGAATTTATCGAACAGTTATTTCCCTTCGATCCGGTTCCAAGAGTAATTTCAGCGGAGGAATTTGAAATCCTCGAACAAGGCTTGAAGCAGCGTGTAAACGCTCTAAATGCTTTTTTAAAAGATATCTACACTGATAAAAAAATTATCAAAGACGGTGTAGTTCCGGACAATTTCGTTTTCTCTTCAAGCGGTTTTCTGCCTGAGTGCGATAATTTCGTCCCCCCGGCCGGCGTATTCTCTCATATTTCGGGTATCGACCTCGTGCAGGCTGACAGCGGAGAATGGTTCATTCTTGAAGACAATCTTCGCATCCCTTCCGGGGCTTCCTACCCTTTAATTGCGAGGAAGCTCTCACGCCGAGCTAGCCCGGAAACCTTTAAACATAATAAAGTGGACAACAACGCCGACTACGGCAGACTCTTGGCTCACAGCATGCAAAGCGTCAATCCCGGCGGTCTGAATGTCATTCTTACACCGGGCCGGTATAACTCAGCTTTCTTTGAACACAGCTACTTGGCCGAGGTGACAGGTTTTCCTCTGGTGATGCCGAATGATTTGTTCGTGGAGGAAAATAAGCTTTATATCCGTACCCAGCAGGGCGGAAGAGCATTAGTCGGTGCTATTTACCGCCGCATTTCCGATGAATACCTCGATCCACTGACATTCAATCCTGAATCTTTGATTGGTGTTCCGGGAATCATGAGCGCATATCTTGCAGGTAATCTTGCGATTGTCAACGCACCGGGCAACGGCGTGGCTGACGATAAGGGAACATATTACTTTGTTCCTAAAATGATTGAATACTATCTGAACGAAAAGCCGATCCTGCATAATGCGCCGACATATCTTCCAATGTATAAGGAAGACATGGAATACTGCTTGGATAACATTCATAAGCTGGTTATCAAAGATATTGCTGAAGCAGGCGGATATGGCGTTCTCTTCGGAAAAGATATGGATGAAGCGACGCTCGCAGAGTGGCGTCAAAAAATCCAAGACGAACCGAGAAGGTTCATCCTCCAGGAAGTGATTTACTTTATTGATCTTCCTGTTCTTGACGGTGAAACAACCGTTCCAAGAAAAGCTGACTTAAGAGCCTACGTGGTTTCTTCAGCAGATAAAACAGATGTTTGGCACTGCGGTCTGACAAGATTCTCTCGAGTGCCGGATTCTTTCGTAGTTAACTCTTCTCAAGGCGGAGGCTTTAAAGACACATGGGTTATGTCTCGGTAGAACAAGGTGATCATTTATTCTGGCTCGGACGTTATGTCGAAAGAGTCTGCTTGACCTTACATTATCTCGAAGAGCTCTATGACGTCTTATTAGATTCAGACAGCTCTGCTTATAAGCAATTTTGCGATAGGCTAAATATTCCGAACGTGTACGCGGATGATATGGATTTTATTACTCACTATCAGTGGGATAAAAATAATCCGGATTCTTTGTATAGTAATCTCTCCAGAGCGTACGACAACGGTTTAGTGCTGAGAAACATCATCTCAACGCCTGCTCTTTCCTACATCCAGATGTCCTTGGACTTAATGGAAGAAGGTGCAAAAACGGGCGCCTACGCTTTATTAAACCAGCAGGTAGTTGATTATTTGCTGGCCTTTTGGGGTATCCTCGACGAAAAAGTCGGAACCAAGCACAAACGCAGCTTAATTAAAGCCGGAAGATATTTAGAAAGGCTTGATATGCAGCTGCGTCTCGGAGCCGATTGGGAAGAGTTGGAAATAACTCTAGGTAAACTGATCCGTCGTTTGGAGGGATCGGGAATTAATATTAATAAAAACAAGCTTGAGGCCTTAACCTATCTGATTGAATCCCAGAAAGGTGATGACATTTCTCGTCTTCAAGCACTGAGTTTAATTGGAGAACTTGTAGAACCTTAAAAGAGGCTTTTTAATGAAGAAATTTCTTTATTCTTTAAAAACAGACTTGAGGTTTGAAGAGCCCGTCAATAACCATACGTTTTTGCTGCGGGCTTCTCCTTTGGTAGTACCTTCACAAGAGCCGATGCGAGTCAGTCTCTCTTGCTCGCCTGCTTGCGGACTGGGAGTCTATAAAGACGCTTTCGGTAATTTAGTCCATCAAGGTTACCTAGAACACGGACATGACTCCTTCACTTTTTGTTCGACGGGTGAGGTCCTGATTGATGTTTCAAAGAAAGACTATTCAGAGCCTGCCCCCTACTATTTATCTCATACTCCGCTCACTCGGTTAGAGGGAGCGCTGGCCGAGTACTTCTTGGAATTTAAGACAACAGGTTCGGCTGATCAGGTGACGGATTATTGGGTTTCAAGAATTTCCTGCGACTTCAGGTATCAAAAAGGAGTTACCACAACTTCCACGACGGCATCAGAGGCCTGGGAAATCGGTGAGGGAGTCTGTCAAGACTATTCTCATATTTTGCTTAGCGTTTTGCGTGCTCAGGGTGTCCCATGCCGGTATATCGCAGGTCTGCTGCAAGGAGAGGGTGCAACTCACGCTTGGGTAGAATACTTTAATGGTGAGTACTGGGTGGGCGTTGATCCTACACACAATACAATTTGCAACGATCGTTATATGAAGATTTCTCAGGGAATTGATTTTTCTTCCTGTTCTCTGGAGAAAGGAGTGTTCCTTGGCGGGGGAGCACAAGTCATGCTTACTAAGTCAGGATTGATCGAGCTTTAATAAGATGATAGAAGAAGTTTTGTCATTGAGTCTTCCGGTCGGAGAAAGACTGG
Source organism: uncultured Turicimonas sp. (assembly GCF_902477955.1). Classification (NCBI taxonomy): domain Bacteria; kingdom Pseudomonadati; phylum Pseudomonadota; class Betaproteobacteria; order Burkholderiales; family Sutterellaceae; genus Turicimonas; species uncultured Turicimonas sp. The sequence goes on from NZ_CABSJB010000001.1 coordinate 46,716, forward strand.
TTATCAAGAAGAACAGACATCTTCCGAAAGGACTTAAGCCCCACAACCTTGAAGGGTTGAAAAGGCTCTGCGTTGTTTCCGGAATTCATGGAGATGAGCTGGAAGGTCAATACATTTGCTACGAATTAAATCGCCGTTTGCAAGAGCATCCGGAATGCCTCAATGGTATTGTGGACGTATACCCGGCTTTAAATCCAATGGGTGTCGATACTTTGCAGCGCGGAGTTCCCTTCTTTGATTTGGATATGAACCGTATCTTTCCGGGCAATGCTAACGGAGCTGTCGAAGAATGGATCGCTAGTGAACTTATTAAGGAGTTCAGCACCTCCGATTTTGCAATTGATATTCACGCGAGCAATCTTTTCCTACGCGAAATTCCGCAGGTTCGGGTCAATATTAATTCTGCCGAAGATTTGGTTGAATACGCCGAAATGCTTGATGTGGATTTTGTTTGGATTCATCAAGCTTCCACGGTTCTTGAGTCGACCTTGGCATACAGCTTAAATTCAATCGGAGTCAAAACCCTTGTCGTTGAAGCAGGCGTAGGAATGAGGATTACCGTCGATTACTGCGAAAGATTAGTCAACGGAATTTTGAATCTTCTCAAAAATGAAGGAATGTGGACCGGTCCTGTGGATCCGGTCCGTAAGCCGATCGTTTCTGCTGACCGCTCCGTATCGTTTATTAATGCAGAAACTTCCGGCGTTTTTGTTCCTACTACACGCCATAGTTCTCAGGTGGTTCCGGGCGAAATAATCGGCCGTATTCTTGACCCGTTTGAAGGGAAGGTTAAAGAAGAATGCGTCTCTGATGTAAAAGGGCTTTTATTTACCCTAAGAGAATATCCGATTGTTAACGAAGGCTCGCTTATCGCCAGAATTCTGGAGGAACAAAAATGAGAGAAGAAATTCTGTTTCGAATGAATTCTACTTACCGGGAGCCTTTTGAAATTAAGGCCTATCATTTCGGCGGAACCGGGAAAACCGTTTGTGTGATCGGAAATTTGCGCGGTAATGAAATTCAGCAGATGTATACCGCTGCAGCATTGGTTAAAAGGCTGAAAAGAATTGAAGAGCAGGGACTTTTCAGAAGAAATTACGGTGTGACCGTCGTTCCGACAGCAAATACTTATTCCGTCAACATCGGGAAGAGATTCTGGGCGATGGATAATTCCGACATTAACCGCATGTTTCCCGGATACAACCGAGGCGAGACAACTCAACGAATCGCTGCGGGTTTATTCGAAAAAATTCAAGGCTATAAATACGGCATTCATTTGTCTTCCTGCTATATATCAGGCGATTACGTCACTCATCTGCGCATTGTCAAGACACCATACCAAGAGGCCGGAGAAGCGCAGCTCTTCGGACTGCCGTTTATCGTCTTTAGAAAACCGATTCCTTTCGATACAACGACTCTTAACTTTAACTGGCAGGTTTGGGATACCAAAACTTTTTCTTTGATTTCCCGTTACACGGATAAAGTCAATGTCAAAGACTCTGAGCTTGAAGTCGCATCCATTTTGCGCTTTTTATCAAGAATGGGCATCATTGACTACAGTATCTACGGCGGTTTTGAATCCACGATTTTCTACGAAGAAGAATTAAAGACCGTGCGCGCCGAAGCACCCGGAATCTTCTTGCCGAAAGTAGATGTGTTTGATGAGGTCTTAGCCGGGCAGGAGCTTGCACAAATCACAGATGCTCAGACCGGGGAGGTTTTGAGTTCAGTTAGAGCCGAGGAGGACGGCATTCTCTTCTACCGCAAATCTGAACCGCTCGTGATGGAACATGAAGAAATCTTTATGATTGTGCCTAAACTTCATCGTTGAGATTTTTTGAATGACGGCAGATACCTATCAAGTCCCGGATTTGGCTCCGGGAACCTTTCATAGAACAGAACAAATCATAAAGAAAAGCAGGTTCATCACCTCGGTCGCTCATACGAAGACGCCGGAAGAAGCCAAGCGGTTTATTGAGAAAATCAGACAAGAGTTCGCGGATGCCACTCATAACTGCTGGGCCTTTAATGCAAGTGCAGCAGGGTCTACCGCACAAATCGGCGCCAGCGATGACGGAGAGCCTCACGGGACGGCCGGCAAGCCTATGCTTACGGTGTTAATACACTGCGAAATCGGCGAACTAACCGCGGTGGTGACACGTTACTTCGGAGGAACGCTGTTAGGCACAGGAGGTCTTGTTAAAGCCTATCAATCGAGCGTTCGGCAAGCGTTGGAGACGCTTCCTACTTGCGAAAAAGTGATCGTCCGCTCTCTCAAGGTCACGGTGGAGCACAAGTTCCTCACTTTAATTCTCCGGACGCTTCCGGAATTCAGAGGGACCATTAGGTGCCAAGAGTTCGGAATGGACGTCATGCTCGAGATAGAAATGCCCGAACAGGAGATAGAAAAATTTTCCTCCAAGCTCACTAACATGACTTCCGGGGCCGTGTTAATAGAGTTGGAGGAAGAGCCAACAGCTGACTAGGTCAAATTCGTGCGGATTCCGGCCCCTTTAATTTGATGTATGGAATTTAGGTCAAATTCAATAGATAGAGGCTCGGCGGTTTTGAGGGCAAAATCCTCAGAGAACATTCCTACCATCTTTCCTTGCTGATTCAGTTTAGAAACCGCAGCTAAAAGATACTGTTGGTTTCTAACATCGCTGGAAACAGCTGATTTCCCGATAAAAACAAGGTCAGCGTTTCTTAATTGTCCGATCATTTGAGTAAAGCCCAAAGATAAAGACAAAGACACCAAATAAGTTTCTTCCGATGTCATTTTCTCAAAGGAGACCGGCTGTTCTCTCTTGTATTCATCGACAAGCAGAAGTTTTAAAGGATCCGAACGATCGATGGATAAGCTGTATCTCGGATTCAAGAAAGCAAGCTGCTTGTTCGAGAAGTCGAGCAGAATGTCAAAAGCAATCGGGTAAAGGAAAGAGTGATTTCGATTATTAGCAGGAGAGGCTAACAGAAGGGAAAAGTCCTCCCAGCGCAAGCTCTCGTTTTCTCTCTTTCTTTGTTCTTGGCTTTCTCTTTCGTATCTTTGCTTTGTGTAGAGGTTGTGTTCAATTTCCTCGGAAATTTCGCTTTCTCTGAGTAGGGAAACCTGGAGTTCAGCTTCATTCTTCTCTAAGCTTTCACGAAGTTTAGACAAAGACTGAGAGGTCAAATTCTGTGCTGAGAGGCTATCGATTTCCTGCGTTAAAGCTTCTTTTCTGCCGTAAAGATCTTGAGAACGGACAGTAAGATCATCGCTCTGCTTCTGAAGTTCTTCTTTTTGCTGTGCCGTAATCTTTGAAGCAGTAAATTGAGCTTCCGAAACAAATCCTGCTTCCTTGAGTTTGGTTTCAAATTCGGCTTGCTTTTTCTCGATTGTCTCAACGAGGTCTTGATAAACCTTTTCTGTTGTCAAGCCGTTGCTTTCTTCAGATTGAAATTCATCTTCTCTTTGATTAAACAATTCCTCCGCTTCTCGATAGGCGAGCTGAACTTGTTCAAGTTCTTCTCTGGCAGACACTTCGAACTCTTCGGAACTAGAACTTCCGAGTAGATCTTGTTTTTCTTTGAGCAGTTTCTTTTCTTCGCTGTCGTGGCGTGCAATTTCAGTTTCAATAGCGGAAATTTTGTTTTTAAGCGTATTGATTTCGTTTTGGCATTCTTGTTGGCTCAAAGAAATTTCTTCAATTTTAGCTTCAACGATTTGCAGGTCATTTGTTGAATCTACATAGGTTTCTCTGCGTTTAACCAAGATCACGAATTGCTGTTTGATTGAAGCAATGGAAGAAACCTTAATGCCGAAGCGTAAATAGAACCTTTCCAGTTCTTTAAAGAGCTCTTCTTGCTTAGAAGTAAGCAGAGATTCCCGAACATTTGTTTGCTGAAGCAAATTAGAAATGTCGATGATGTCCATCTTTCTTTTTTCAGTTCGTTCAGTCAGCTCTTTGATGCTTGCTTGGACCTTTCCGAGTTTAATTAAAAGTTCGGAACCTGCCTGTTTGAAAGTCTGAATCTGTTCGATCTTGCTGCTGAGATCTTCTCTTTTGTTCGCAATGAAAGTCTTTTTCTGTTTAATGATTTGCGTCCAAGTAATCGGCTTCTTTTCCTTCAAACCGTTTAATTCCAGTTGGGAGGACAGGCCGAGTATGCGGCTTTTAAGATCTTCAACAGAAGAGTTGAGCTGTTGAATCAAAAGTCCGGAGTTCTCGATAGCCTTAGACAAAGTATCGTATTTGTTTTGAGCTTCAGCCAGGGACAATGCTGCCTTTCTGGCCTCTTCTTTTGCCTCTTTGAGCTTTTCTTCAGCATTGAAAGAAAAGGGGATGGAAGAGGCATAGGGATGATGAATCGCTCCGCAAAGCGGGCACGGTTTCCCGTTTTCCAGTTCTTTTCTTTGAGGCTCTAAAATCTTAACTTTCTGCTGAAAAAGTAAAATGGTCTCCGAATCAGCAACGATGGCCTGCTTATCCTTATAAGTTTGTATAGAACCGTTCAAAATCACAGAAGCAACTTTGCTTTCGTAAGTATTTTTGTTAAGTGTCTCTTTTTCAGCGTTAAGTCTTTCGAAATGGTCGATGAGTTCTTCATTGAGTACCTCGAGAGAACTGAGTCCTTCTAATTTTTTGTCGTAGACCTGCAGATCCTGAATCAGCGTATCTTCCGTAAGATTACCGAGCCCTTTGCTGATATGGCGGTTTTTAGCCGCAATATCGCCTTGAAGGACAAGTTCTTCTTTTTTCAATGCAGCAAGGAGAGACTCATTCTCCTGCGTATCCAAACGGGCTTTTTCCAGCTCGCGCTGATAGGATTTCTGGGCTTTGGCGACCTCTTCTTTTTCAAAAGAATAGGAATCAAAGGCTTCGATTTTATTCTGGTAATCAAAAAGTTCGTTCTTTAGCTTCTCATCTCCGCCGCAGTCCGAAATTTTCTTTACCAACTGCTGTTGTTTGTTTTTTTCCAGAGCCAAGCTTTCTTTGAAAGAGGTCAATGCAGATGATGCATTTTTGAGCTTCTCCGACTCGTCGGTCAGAAGGTTACGGCCTTTTTCTGCCAGAGATTTGTAATGAGCAGCCTGCTGGCCTAGCTCCGATGCCTTTTGAGCTATGGCATGTTTAGAGTTATAGATTCCTTCGGCATTCCTAAGCAGTTTTTCTTTTTCCTGAAGGTTCTGCCGTGCGTTCTTAACACGTTCGCTGCAATGAGAAACCTTTGTTTTGACTTCGTCGAAAGCTTTCTTTTGTTTACTGACAAGCTCCCGCAAATTTTTAACGGCAATAAATTCCGAAGTTAAATTTTCAGCACGGACAGCTTTTTCAAGAACCGGTTTTTTTATATCAAAGCGAGCAACATCTGCTTTAAGAAGACTTTCTTCCTTGAGAAGTCTTTGGAGCTCTTCTTTCAGGGAGTCTAATTTCTGCAGCCAAGAAATGGCTTGAGCATTGTCGTTAATGGAGCTCTTTAAGGCCATTATCGACTGTTTCAGATTTGCCAGTTGAGATGTCAGCTGATTCTCTTTTTCCGGCGGAAGGATTTCAAAAGCATTGAGCATTCTGCGGGAAACGTCCGCTGCAATTCTTTTTTGTTTTGCAACTTCTTTAGTCAAGACCGGCAGGTTGTCCAAGCCGAACTGTCCGAATACTTTGGATAAAGCACTTTCTCTTGCTGCATGATCTCCTCCAAGGAGGGGAGAGAAATTTCTCAGATCCAGGAATACGAGTTTGTTAAAAGCCTCCGGTGTAAGTTCTAGGAGAGAAGATACGGAATTAGAGACTGTTTGAAGATTGTCATCTACGAGCTCGTTGTTTTCGTTTCGAAGTTCTCGGTAAATTGAATGACCGGCGGCAGTGGGCACAGCCTTCCAAGAGGCGTTGTACTTTACGCCGCTGCATGTAAAGGTAACTTCAGCGGCGGCAGGACCGGTTTTGTCAGAGGAGAGCGAAATTTCCGAAGTCTTTCCTTCCTCAAAAAAAGTTTTTCCGAAGAGGCTTAGAGAAATGGCGTCTAAAATAATTTTCCCTGACCCGCCTTGTTTTTCCAAAATAGAGAATGTTTTAGATTGCGAAAAGTCTGCCGAATCAAAATTTATTGAATACGATCCGGAGAAAGGGGAGAGGTTTTCAAATCTTAAAGATAAAATTTTCATTTCTTTGAGGCCAAAAAGCCTGACTTCTAAAACGAAAATTAATTATAGCTAGATTGAAATTCTTCTTTGCCGAGGTCAGAGGGAAGGCTCTAAAAAATAGATAAAGGAGTAACCCATTGCAACAAAGATAATGGAAAGAAACGTCCACATGATGGTGAGGACACGTGTTGTTTCCAAAAGCTTTTCTCGTTGTGTCGGAGTGGTCTGAGGATTGAGCAGCAGCTTGGCGAATCGGCTGTTGAAACTCCCCCAGAAACCGCCTATTAGGGTAGGAATGATTCCCCATAGCCAAGAAGAATCGGAGTATCCGATAAGGAAACCCGATCCGATGAGAAAAATAAGCAGACAGACGTAAGACAACATAGGCTGAGAGCTAAAGGCTGTTTCCGGGAAAACAGCCTTAGGTTACTTATTGATTAGTTCTTAAGATCGTCAGGAACTTTTCCGCCGTTTTCGGCAAGCTGTTTCATAACTTCTTTATGAAGCCAAACGTTCATCTGAGAATAGTCACCGCCGATTAAGTCTTTCGGGCAGTTGAGTTCTTCCGCAAGAGCTTTACGGTGGGCTAAAGAAGAGTCAAGGCCTAACAATTTGAGCAAATCGACAATGGAGCTCTTCCAGTTTAATTTTTCCGGATTCTTGGCGGCTAATGCTTCGCAGACTGCAACAACATCAACTTCTTGATTCGGGGTTTCTGTAACAGCTGCGGCTTCTACAACTGCCGGTTCTTGTGCCGGTGCTGGGGCAGCATCAGAAGTAGGAGCGGGAGCTTCTGCCGCCTGGGCTTCTGATCCAAGAACAGCATCTGCAGCTTTCTTCTTCATGAAACCAAGTTTTTCCATGATTGTGCCAAAGATACTCATAACTACTCCTCAAAAATGAATAAATATTATGAAACATAATAAGTTAAAAGGTCCTGCGGGAAGGGAAGCAGTGCCCGTTTCAAGATACTTGAAGAACAGTTTGAATAATAAGGAAAATATTCTTCTGAGAAGCAAGCAGTCTCTGTTTTGCTTAAGGAAACAGCCGGTAAGTATCGGCATAATAAGGGAAGGAACAAATGAAAAACGGCCGAAAAGCAAAAGCTTTTCCAGCCGTTTTTCGACCTCAGACATGGGGCGCCCGAGGAATGGATTCTTATTCTTCTTTGTAGTCTTTGATGCCGAACAGTTTAGCTAATTCAGCTGTGGTCAGGTTTTCATCAAAAGGCAGATACTTGCCGTCAGTTGTTTTGAACACGCCGTAAGGAACGGCTCTGCAACCCACTCTTCTATGAATCTTGGTATTTGTCCAAACTTTATTTCTTACGTTTTCCGGTAGCTTGGAAATGTCGTAACGGATGCCGCGGAAGTCAGGATCTTTGAAGTACTCATGCTGCTGCTCGAAAACTTTGTAAGGATCCGGGCTAGTCAAGATAGTTGTTGCCTGCGGCTCAGAGTGGATGTTTAGATAAGAGATTGGATAGTAAATAACGTGAATGTATTTCTCAAGCGGTTTAATTCTCTTTTGCAGCGTCATGCAATCCGGGCATTGAGTATCAAAAGCGACTAATGCCAGAGGTTTTCCTTCACCGTTCGGAGAAGAAAAGCCCGTGCCGTCTTTAAGGAAAGAATCCCACATTTTTTGACCATCCCAAATGACGGGAACTTTGGCCGGGGAGGCGAAAGAAGCTACAGGAAGGGCGGCAGCTGCAACGGCTGCTGATGCGGCAAGGAATGAGCGCCGAGAGAAGTTTTTCATAAAGCACCGTAGAAAATAGAAATATTCAATTTGGAATATAGAGCTTAAATCTTTCCCAAAGCTTAATAAAAAGGCCGCTCGAAAGCGGCCAAAAGTGCATCTAAGAAGATTTATTTTTTGTTGAAACTATCTTTAAGAGGTACTGATAAATTAAACACTAAATTGTCAGGTGTAAAGTCTTTTTGATCTGCAACATAGTATCCATTTCTTTCAAACTGGAATTTGTCTTCCGGTTTGGCGTTCTTCAAAGAAGTTTCTACGTAAGACTTCAGAACGGTCTTGCTGTCCGGTGTAAGGAGTTCGCGGAAATCTTTGCCGCCTTCGTCCGGGTGTTCCAAGGAGAAGAGCCTGTCGTAGAGACGGATCTCTGCAGGCAAAGAGTCTTTCTGAGAAAGCCAGTGAATAGCAGCTTTGGTTTTGATGTTATTTGCACCTTCGGAACCGCTCTTGGTTTCCGGATAGTATTTAGCGTGAACAGCAATAATCTTGCCGTTTTCGTCACGGTCAACGTGGGTGGCTTCAATCACGTAAGCGTGGCGGAGTCTGACAGGAGCTGCCGGCTTTTCTTCAGTAGCCAAAGTCAGTCTGCGGTAACCCTTCGGCGGATTTTCAGAGAAGTCGTCCTCCTCAATCCATAATTCCTTGGAGAAGCCTAATGTTCTGGAACCGCGTTCAGGATACTGCGGATGGTTGGGTGTTTCGATTTGCTCGATCTGTTCTTCCGGATAATTGTCAATGATGAGCTTCAGAGGTTTCTGAACAGCGATTCTTCTATCTGCGGAAGAATCAAGAACTTCCCTGAGGCAGCCCTCGAGAACGGAATAATCAATCCAGCCGCCGGTCTGTTTGGATACGCCGATACGGTCACAGAAAAGCTGCATGGCTTCTGCGGTGTATCCGCGTCTTCTCAATCCAACTAAAGTCGGCATTCTTGGGTCGTCCCAACCGTCAACTAATCCTTCTTTTACCAAGGCAATGAGTTTTCTCTTACTCATTACCACGTAAGTCAGATTCAGACGATTGAATTCATACTGATGCGGCAGGAGGAAATAGTTAGGTTTAACAACCGCGCTTAAGACATCTGAAAGCAGCGGCGTGAAGTGTTCCGGAGCCTTAGCAATTTTATCGATCACTTCGTTGCCGAGTACCGCGTCATATTCGGCAGGTTCTGCTGCTAATTTTTCTTTAATCTGATTAAGAAGGGCAAGGACTTCCTGCTCTTCTTTGTTCTGACCTAGCTTCCATTTGAATTTGACGGCAGCTTTGACGAATTTTTCTTTCTTTTCTTCCGGAGCATTAATAAGGTCGCTTAAAAACTCAACGGCCAGTGCAAATAAGGGAGCACGGGTAACCGGAATTGAACGCTCAGTTGCCCAGTTATAGAAGGCTCGCTGATCTTCGAACTCCAGCGTGCAGATAGAGTGAGTAATATTTTCGAGCACGTCTTCCAGAGGATGAGCAAAGGTGTACATCGGATAGATGCACCATTTGTCACCGGTTCTGTGATGGTCTGCAAAGCGGATTCTATATATAGCCGGATCTCGCAAATTTACGTTTCGGGAGGCCATATCAACTTTGCTGCGAAGAACCATGCTTCCTTCGGGATGTTTGCCCTCTCTCATTTCCCGGAATAAACGCAAGTTTTCTTCGACAGGGCGGTCACGGTAGGGAGAGTTTTTGCCGGGGGCATGAAGAGAACCGCGGTTTTCTTTCATTTCCTCTGCGGACTGCTCATCAACGTAGGCATCACCGGTCTTAATAAGATGTTCGGCAATCTCGTACATGTAGTCGAAGTAGTCGGAAGCAAAGTAGAAATTGCATTCTTTATCATCTTTCCAGTTGAACCCGAGCCAATTGACGGAACCAAGAATGGAATCAACGTATTCCTGATCTTCTTTTACAGGGTTCGTATCGTCAAAACGCATATGGCAGCGGCCTTTGAACTCTTTTGCAAGTCCGAAGTTCAAGCAAATGCTTTTGGCATGTCCGATATGCAGATAACCGTTTGGTTCCGGAGGAAAACGGAGTCTGACCTTGGCTTCGTCGACGGGACCTTCCATTTGCTCTGTATAGGTTCCCGGCTTACCGCTCCAGTGTCTAGGATCGTTGGTGCCTTTCTCTAAGTCATCAATGATTATATTTTTAAGAAAGTTGGTAATGTGACTGCTACCAGCCGCAGGTTTCTTATCGGACATATTCTTTTTGTAAAAATAAAGGAACTTAGTCTTTCTATTCTACTTTCTTTTATATGGCCTTAATCGCCGTGGGATGGGAAATAGTAAAGATTCGTCGTTTCAATGCAGAAAAAGGCGTAAAAAAGCCGCCCGGAGGCGGCATTGATGATTAATCTTCTTGGAAAGCGACTTCCCGGGTCTTGTTAATGGCAGGCAGTAGTACCAGCAGGAGCAAAAATAACGCCATCATTAACAGAGCCAATGAAATTGGACGCGTCAGGAAAGTTGTGGGATCTCCGCGGGATAACAGCAGAGCTCTTCTGAGGTTTTCTTCCATCATCGGGCCCAGAATAAATCCTAGAATCAGTGGAGCAGGTTCACAGCGAAGTTTGTAGAAGAGATAGCCTAAAGCGCCGCAAATGATGGTGATATACACATCGAAGGGATTGTTGTTGATGGAATAAACGCCGATGCAGCAGAAAGTCAGAATCGCAGGGTAAAGCCAAGAGTAAGGAACTCTCAGAAGCTGAACCCAGATGCCGATCAAAGGAAGATTTAATATGACAAGCATCAGGTTGCCAATCCACATGGAGGCTACAAGTCCCCAGAAGAGAGTGGGGTTCGTCGACATAACCTGGGGTCCCGGCGTGATGTTGTGAATCATCAAAGCGCCGATCATCAATGCCATAGTGGCATTGCTTGGAATACCCAGGGTAAGCATCGGAATAAAGCTGGTTTGGGCCCCTGCATTATTGGCGGATTCGGGTCCGGCTACACCGTTAATGTTGCCTTCTCCGAAAGGAGGTTCAGCATTTTTACCGCCGAGTTTCTTTTCCAACGAGTAAGATGCAAAAGAGGCCAACAACGCTCCTCCTCCCGGCAGAATGCCGAGGAAAGAACCCAGCAAAGTTCCGCGAGAGATAGAGGGCATGGCTTTTAAAAGTTCTTTTTTAGAAGGCCAGATAGAGCCGACTTTTTCCGTCAAAGATTCTCTGGCTTCGCCTTTCTGCAGGTTCACCATGATTTCAGTAAAGCCGAATAAGCCCATGGAAATCGCCACAAAGTCGATGCCGTCCTGCAACTCAGAGATTCCGAAGTCAAAGCGGAAGGCCCCGGAGTTGACGTCAGCACCGATGATGCCGAGGAGTAAACCGAGAATGATCATGGCAAAGGCTTTTAATATGGAACCGTTAGCCAAAACTACAGCGCCTACAAGGCCTAAAACCATCAAACTGAAATATTCTGCCGGCCCGAACTTAAAAGCCAGTTCTATCAGCGGAGGAGCGAAAGCGGCGACCAAGACGGTAGCAAAACAGCCGGCAATGAAAGAGCCGATAGCGGCAAGACCTAAGGCTGTGCCTGCTTTGCCTTTTCTGGCCATTTGATAGCCGTCTAAGCAAGTGACGACTGAGGCAGACTCGCCGGGAAGGTTAACAAGGATGGCCGTCGTGGAACCGCCGTACTGTGAGCCGTAATAGATACCGGCGAGCATAATGAGAGCTGCCGTCGGATCGAGAGAATAGGTGATTGGCAAAAGCATGGCCAAGGTGGCCACCGGACCGAGCCCCGGAAGTACGCCAATGAGCGTGCCGAGAGTGACGCCGATAAAGCAGTACAGCAGGTTGGTGAGAGAAAAGGCCGTACTGAAGCCAAGTGCCAAATTATTTAATAAATCCATTTGTGCCTCCTACTTACTCAAAAAGGAAGGCCAAATAGGCACGGTTAAATCTAAACCGAGGACGAAAATAAGCCAGACTGCGATGCTCAGAATGATAGAAAGTACGATGCCTTGAACAATTTTGTAGCTTCGGTTGGCAAAAGTAGAAATAAATACCATCACAGCCGTGGCCGGAATTAAACCGGCAGGGCGCAGAAGCAAAGCAAAAATTAATACGGAACCAAGGATGACGAAAACCACACGCCAGTCGAAAGGCCCGATGCCGGTGCCGTCATGAGGAGGAAAGAAAAAAGATTTGAGACTGATGAGCACGCCGAGAAACAGCAAAAAGCCGCCGAGTAGCATGGGAAAGTAACCCGGACCCATGCGTGAGGCGGTTCCGAGCGGGTAATTAGCTACCGCATAAAAACAAAAAAAGGCACCAAAGGCTGAAAATAAAACGCCTGCCCAAAAATCTCTTTGATCTTTAATCATATTTTAAAAATACGGGAGCTAAGCTCCCGTATGTACAGCTAAAAACAACTAGTCAACTTTTGCACCGCTTGCTTCGACGATTTTCTTATATTTTGCCAATTCAGCTTTTACAAAAGCGTCTAGCTCAGCGGGGGTGCCTGGTTTAGCAACCGCACCCATTTTTTCGAATCTCACAGCCATGGCTTGAGACTTGATAGCCTTCACTAAAGCTTGGTTTAGTCTATCTTGGATGGCCTTATCCATATTGGCAGGACCGAAGAAAGCATACCAAGTGGAAATATCGAATCCCGGGACACCGGCTTCTGCCATTGTCGGAACGTTAGGAAGTTCCGGAGCGCGGAACTGGGTAGTTACGGCTAACGGGATAAGTTTTCCTGCTTTAATGTTGGCGGCGGAAGACGCAAGATTATCAAAAATTAAGTCGCATTGTCCGGAGAGCACGCTCATTTGTGCAGCGGCGGCGCCCTTAAACGGGATGTGCATGATCTTCAATCCGGAAGAGCTCTTTAAGAGTTCTCCGGACATATGACCGGCAGATCCGTTGCCGCCGGAAGCGTAGTTGAGAGCATCGGGATTTTTCTTGGCGTAATCAATCAAGCCCTTGAGGTCTTTGATGCCTGTCTTCTGAGAGAATTCCGGAGTAATAACCAATACGTTAGGTGTCTGAGCAACTAATGTAAGCGGTGTGAAGTCTTTGATCGGGTCGTAAGGAATCTTGCTGAAGAGGTTGGGGTTGACGGCATGTGTTGCCAATGCGCCCATTACAAAAATCTTTCCGTCCGGTTTTTGTTTAGAGACGTATTCCACGCCGATATTGCCGCCTGCACCCGGTTTGTTTTCAACAATAATGTTTCCCAGATCAGCGCGGGCTTCTTCAGCAATAGCACGAGCCGTTACGTCAAGAGGACCTCCGGGAGGGTAAGGAACAACAATGCGGATTGGATCATCGGCCCAGGACACTGAGGGAAGGGCTACCATGGCAGCAGCACTGACGGCTGCCGCACAAAGGCTTCGTCTGGTGAAAGATAATTTTGTCAAAGTCTTCTCGTTAGAATAATTGTCATGAAGTTGTCCGAGGACAATTCCCAATAACAATTCTAGCTTCAAAGAATCAAATGCTTACAAAACAGGGCGGAAAAATGCAATATACGGGAAATTCTGTAATCCCGGCCGGCTTTGTGTTTCAGTATGTCTTAAGAGACATTTTCTAGGATGAGAGCTAAGGGAAAGTCATTCTGACCGGCATTCTTCAGTGAGAATGGCCTTTAGACCCGCGAGGTTGAGAATATGGACTCTCTTCTGATGAATTTCGATGAGATTTGAGTCGGCGAACTTGGATAAAACGCGGCTGACTGTTTCGAGTTTAAGGCCCAAGAAACTGCCGATTTCTCCTCTTGTCATTCTTAGAACGAATTCGGTTCTCGAGTACCCTCTGGCTTCATAACGCTGCGATAAGTCAAGTAAGAAAGACGCGAGTTTTTCGTCAGCGCGAAGAGAACCGAGGGAGAGCAGATTTTTATGCCCGCGGACGACTTCAGCACTTAGAACGCGCAGGAAGTTTTTGTTTAATTGGCTGTTTTTATTGCAGAATTCTTCGAATTTCTGATAAGGAATTACGCAGACCTCAGCATCCTCGATTGCCGTCACATCGCAATAGTGGCTGTTGGAGGAGACGCCGCACAGACCCAGAACTTCCCCGGGCATATAAAACCCCGTGACCTGCTCGGTTCCTTCCGGCGAAGTTACACTGGTTTTAAAAGACCCAATCCTGATGCAGTAAAGGTTTTTAAATGAGTCGGCTTTTCTGAAAAGCTTATCGCCTTTGAAGACTTTTTTTGAATGAGGGATAATGAATTCAAATGCTTTCAGCTCTTCCGAAGCTAGTTTTTTGGGAAGACAAATGTTTCTCAACCCGCAGGTGCCGCAGGAGGGGGAGGAGCATTGTTTAAAATTTTTAAGTCCCATATTTGCAAGCTTGGAATTGAGTTTTGCCGGGGTAAGACGGCTTAAAGAAAGACGACTCGATCGAGTATAAAAGATTTACAGACTATAAGAAACAAGTAATTCTCATTACAAAGGACAGTTGATATGTCAGAAACAAAACAGAACAGCGTTGAGTTGCCGGAGCTCGATATTCTTCAGCGATTTGACGTTCCCGGCCCGCGATACACTTCTTATCCGACAGCCGACAGATTCAAAAAAGAGTTCGGACCGGAAGATTACAAAGAAGTGCTGAAAAACCGCGGAACGGTTTCACCTGATGCGGCTTTGTCTTTGTATGTACATATTCCGTTCTGCTCCAATATTTGCTATTACTGCGGCTGCAACAAAGAGATTACTAAAGATCACTCCCGCTCTGCCCAGTACATCGAAACTTTAGGTAAAGAATGTGATCTTATTAAAGATTCTCTAACAGGTATCGGTACGGTTGAACAACTCCACTTCGGTGGGGGCTCTCCGACCTTCCTGAATAATGAAGAAATCGTTCAAGTGATGGAAACTCTTACCAGCCGTTTCCCGCTTGAAAAGGACGCTGAAATTTCCATTGAAGTTGATCCTCGCTGCTGTGCCCCTGAAAAAGTTGAGGTTTTGGCAAAAGCCGGCTTTAACAGAATGAGTGTCGGTCAACAAGATTTCGATGACCGAGTGCAGATTGCCGTTAACCGCGTCCAGCCTTTTGAAATGACCAAGGCTACGATGGATGCCGCCAGAGCAAACGGCTTTGAATCCATCAATATGGATCTGATTTACGGTCTTCCGTTCCAAAGCGAAAAATCTTTTGCTAAGACGTTAGATAAGGTTCTCGAGCTCTCTCCGGATCGCATTGCACTTTATCACTATGCCCATTTGCCTGAGCACTTCAAGGCTCAAAGACGAATCAACGCTGAAGATTTGCCGAGCACTCCGGAAAAGGTTGCGATTATGCTTGATGCCATCCGCCGCCTGACTTCTAACGGTTATCACTATATCGGCATGGATCACTTTGCTAAAGTCTCCGATCCTTTAGCGCAGGCGCAGGAAAATGGCACTTTGCAGAGAAATTTCCAGGGCTATTCCACTAAGCCGGAGTGCGATATGGTCGCCCTCGGTGTCTCTTCTATCAGCAAGGTCTCCGGCTGCTATGCCGCTAACGCCAGAGATCTCCCGACTTATTACGAAAGAATCAATAACGGCCAGCTTGCTACTATCCGCGGCTATATGCTTGATGCTGACGACAGACTCAGAGCACAGGTCATCATGAACTTGATGTGCCAATTCATGGTCCAAAAAGAAGAGATTGAACAAAAATTCAAAGTTAAGTTTGACGAGTACTTCGCTTTCGAATTGAAGAACCTTCAGCATTTCGCCAATGAAGGTTTGGTTGAACTTTATCCGGATCGCATCGTCGTGACACCGAAAGGAAAACTGTTAGTCAGAGCAGTAGCCATGAACTTCGACAGATATCTCAGAGAAGACGAAAGAGTAAGAAGATACTCTAAGATCGTTTAGAGGATTTTTCAGGATTTCTGACAAAAAGGCGGACTAGAAAGCTAGATCCGCTTTTTTCTCGTATTTTCCTAATCCAATTGAAAGTTAACTCAATAACCGGTCTGTTAAAATTTGCCTATTGTGCTGGGAAAACCGGCTTTTTATTTTTGAGATTAATAAATGTTTACAGCTTCAGAGATTCGTTCAACTTTTTTGAAGTTCATGGAATCTAAAGGCCACACCATTGTTGCTTCAAGCCCAGTGGTTCCTGGCGATGATCCGACATTGCTCTTTACCAATGCCGGCATGAATCAATTCAAGGATGTTTTCTTAGGTTTTGATAAGCGTCCCTATAAACGTGCGACTACTTCTCAGAAGTGTGTGCGTGCCGGCGGCAAGCACAACGACTTGGAGAACGTAGGCTACACAGCCCGTCACCACACATTCTTCGAAATGTTGGGTAACTTCAGCTTCGGCGATTACTTCAAGCGCGACGCCATCAAAAACGCTTGGGAGCTTTTGACCAAGCATTTCATGCTTCCGGAAGAAAAGCTTTGGGTCACGGTATATGCCGAGGATGATGAAGCCTATGACATTTGGAATAAAGAGGTCGGTGTTCCGGCAGAAAGAATCGTAAGAATCGGCGACAACAAAGGCGCAAGATATGCTTCCGACAATTTCTGGATGATGGGCGACACAGGTCCGTGCGGTCCATGCTCTGAAATTTTCTATGACCACGGCGAAGAAGTTGCCGGAGGTCCTCCGGGAAGTCCTGATGAAGACGGCGACAGATACATCGAAATCTGGAACTTGGTTTTCATGCAGTACAACCGTGATGATAAAGGCGAAATGCATCTTCTTCCGAAACCCAGCGTCGATACCGGTATGGGCTTGGAAAGAATTTCCGCCGTTTTGCAGCACGTTCATTCCAACTACGAAATTGATCTGTTCCAGAACTTGATGAAGGCCGTTAAGGAAGCTGTTGAAGCTGCCGGAGCAGAAAACGTTGATCCGAACTCTCCTTCCTTGAAAGTTATTGCCGATCATATCCGTGCATGTTCTTTCATTATTGCCGACGGAATTCTTCCGGGCAATGAAGGCAGAAGCTATGTTTTGCGCCGTATTGCCCGTCGCGGTATGCGTCACGGCTTTAAGCTCGGTGCCCGCACCCTTTTCTTCAATACGCTGGTAAAGGCTGTTGCTAAGGAAATGGGACAGCAGTATCCGGAACTGAACAATCCGCGTATTCAAGAAGTTCTCCGTCAGGAAGAGGTTAGATTTTCCCAGACACTTGCCAAAGGTCTTGAAATTCTTAATGAAGCTTTGGCACACGGAGAAAAAGTTCTCGGCGGCGACATTGCATTTAAACTGCATGACACATACGGTTTCCCGGTTGATTTAACAGCCGACGTCTGCCGTGAAAGAGGCGTTGCAGTTGATATCGAAGGCTTTGAAGCTGCAATGGCCAAACAAAGAGAACTTGCCCGCTCACAAGGCAAGTTTAAGATGGCTCAAGGTCTTGATTACGCCGGAGCTCCGACTAACTTCTTAGGCTACGAAACTTTGACAGCTCACGGCTGCAAGGTTGAGGCTATTTACAAGGACGGTGAAATCGTTGATGAAGCAGAATCCGGCGATGAAGTCGTTGTCGTATTCGACAAGACTCCGTTCTACGCAGAAAGCGGCGGCCAAGTCGGCGATCAAGGCCAGTTCAAGAACAAGACCACAATCCTGAAAGTTGACGATACATTCAAGATTAAGGCAGACGTCTTCGGACATATGTGTTACGTTGCAGAAGGCAGCGTTAAGCTCGGCGATTTGTTTACAGGTACAGTAAACGAAGATATCCGAGCTGCTACCGCAAGAAATCACTCCGTTACTCACTTGATGCATAAAGCACTGAGAGAAGTGCTTGGCTCTCATGTCCAGCAGCGCGGTTCTATGGTCAACGGCGAAAGAACGAGATTTGACTTCGTTCACAACGGTCCGATGACTGAAGAACAGATTTTCCAAGTTGAAGATATCGTCAACAAAGAAATTCTGAGAAACACTCAGACAATGACTCGCGTCATGCCGATCGATGAAGCTAAGAAGACCGAAGCCGTTATGCTCTTCGGTGAAAAATACGGCGAAGTCGTTCGTGTTCTCAACATCGGTTCAAGCTGCGAATTCTGCGGCGGTACTCACGTTCAGAGAACAGGCGATATCGGCATGTTCAAGATCGTCAGCGAGTCCGCTGTGGCTGCAGGTATCCGCAGAATAGAAGCTGTTACCGGCATGAACGCCCTAAGATTTACCCAGGCCCAAGAGAAGTCTTTAGAAGAAGTTGCTGCCGAATTTAAGGCTCCGGTCGGAGAGGTTTTAGGCAAAGTTCACGATACCTTGGCTGATGTTAAGGCTCTTGAAAAAGAACTTGCTGCACTCAAGACCAAGCTAGCACAGAGTGCTTCTGCCAACGTCGCTTCCCAGGCCGAAGAGATGAACGGAACCAAGGTCTTGGTGGTTGAAATGAAGGGCGTTGAAACCAAGGCTCTTCGTGATTCCATCGACAAACTCAAAGACACATTGAAGTCCGGCGTTATCGTTCTTCTCAAGTCTGACGAGGGTAAAGCGAGCGTAGCAGTCGGTGTTACTAAAGATCTCGTCGGCAAGATCAAAGCCGGTGAAGTTGTTGCTTTCACTGCTGCAGAACTCGGCGGTAAAGGCGGCGGACGTCCTGACTTTGCTCAAGGCGGCGGAAACGCACCGGAAAGCATGGGCAAAGTAATTGCAGATGTGAAGAAATTCATCTCTGAAAAATTAGCCTAGTCCGCGAGGTCTAGTGCTTAAACAAAAACGCCGCATTCGCGGCGTTTTTGTTGGATAGGTGTGTTGGATTAATCTTCGTATCCGTTAGGATTCATGCTCTGCCAACGCCAAGTGTCGGCACACATCTCTTCAATACCACGCTTGGCTTGCCAGTTTAGGACTGTCTTTGCTTTTGCAGGGTTAGTCCAGTAGGCCGCTTTGTCTCCTGCACGGCGCGGGCAAATTTGGTAAGGAACTTTCTTGCCGCTTGCTTTTTCAAAGGCGCGTACAAGCTCTAAAACGCTCGTGGAGCTGCCGGTTCCGAGGTTAACGGTAAGCAGCTGAGGTTGATGATTAAGTACCTTCAGGGCTTGTAAATGGCCGTCTACGAGGTCCATTACATGGATGTAGTCTCGGCAGCCGGTGCCGTCTGCAGTGGGATAGTCGTTGCCGAACACATTTAAGTGATCGCGTTTGCCGACGGCGACTTGAGAAATAAACGGCATAAGATTGTTTGGGATGCCGTTAGGATCTTCGCCGATGAGTCCACTTTCATGGGCACCGACCGGATTGAAGTATCTCAGGATGGCAATTGACCAATCGGGTTCTGCTCTGAATGTTTTTCTAAGAACTTCTTCAATCATCCACTTGCTCAGGCCGTAATTGTTGATCGGGGACAGAGGAGTGGATTCATCGAATTCATCATAGCCGGGATCGCCGTAGACGGTGGCCGATGAGGAGAAGATAAATTCCTTGACACCGTGTTTTTTCATAACGCGCAGAAGCACGATAGTGCCTTCGACGTTGTAGGAAAAATAAAGAAGCGGATCGGACTCGGATTCACCGACGGCTTTTTTCCCTGCAAAGTTAATGACGGAGTCGATTTTGTACTCCGTGAAAACTTTGTCTAAGTCGCTCTCAAAGCGGATGTCGCCTTCGATAAGAACAGGTCTCTTACCGGTAATTTTTTCGATGCGATCCAGAACAGTCGGTTTGCTGTTGCTGAAGTTATCAAAAATAATCGGGTTGTAGCCGGCTTCAATCAGGCTGACAACCATGTGGGATCCGATGTATCCCGTTCCTCCGGTTACAAGGATATTTTTAGTCATTCCAAAATCCAAAAAATAAGGCCTTGCAAAGAGCAAGGCCGAAACTGATCTGAATTACTTACTCAACGCGTCAATGATGCGGCGGTTAACTTCTTTCACATCGCCGATACCGTCGACTTTAACGTATTTAGTGTTAGATTGACCTTCAGCAGCGAGCTTCTGATAGAAATCAACCAAAGCTTCAGTCTGGTTGTGGTAAACCTGAAGACGCTTCTTAACGGTTTCTTCCTTATCGTCGTCTCTCTGAATCAAATCTTCGCCCGTCACATCGTCCTTACCCTCAACTTTAGGAGGATTGAACTTGATGTGGTAGCTTCTGCCGGAAGGAAGATGAACGCGTCTGCCGCTCATTCTTTCCAAAATGGCTTCATCGGGTACAGCGATTTCCAAAACGTAGTCAATTGGAATGCCTGCTTCTTTCAGAGCTTCTGCCTGAGGAATTGTGCGTGGGAAACCGTCGAAGAGGAATCCGTTCTTGCAGTCAGGCTGCTGGAGGCGTTCCTTAACCAGGCCGATGATGATGTCATCGCTTACGAGTTCGCCGGCATCCATAATTTTCTTAGCGGCTAAACCCAAAGGAGTACCTGCTTTGACAGCAGCACGCAGCATATCACCGGTAGAAATTTGAGGAATGTTATAGTGGGCAGTGATGAGAGCTGCTTGAGTGCCTTTGCCTGCACCTGGAGCTCCGAGAAGAATCAAACGCATTTGACAACTCCACTTATTGAAATATAAAAGTTAAATTTTAAAAGAAATTAGGAATCGAAGAAATAATTTAGTGTGAGACATTATTTCTTGCTGAAATAAAGCCGGACTCTTTCTAAATCTTCAAAAGTATCTACTCCCGGAGGAATCTCACGGTTGAAGATTTCTACACCGATTTTGTAACCATGCCAAAGAGCACGCAGCTGTTCCAAACTTTCGAAAGTCTCTAAAGGTGATTTAGAAAGGCGCGGATATTGCTTCAAGAAAGAAGCCCGATAGCTGTAAATTCCGACATGGCGCAGTCCTAAATCTTCCGGAATGGATTCTTTGGATTTGGCAAACAAATCTCGATCCCAAGGGATTGGGGCTCTACTGAAAGTCAGCGCTTCATTTTTCTTGTTGAGCTCAACCTTGACAACATTCGGATTGAAGAATTCTTCTGCATCACGGATTCGAATGGCGGCCGTTCCCATTGCCAAGCCTTCATCCTTTTTTAGAATTTCTGCAACTAAATTAATGATGTCAACCGGAATAAGAGGCTCGTCTCCCTGGACATTGACGATAATTTCGTTTTCATCGAGATTAAGTTTATTGACCACTTCGCTTAATCTATCGGTACCGCAGGCACAGTCTTTTGAGGTCAATTGTGCTTCGATGCCGTGCTCTTCGCACGCCTTTTGGACCGTCAGGTCATCGCAGGCGACAATGACGCGCGAGGCTGCTGACTTCGCAGCCTGTTGAGCTACTCTGACAATCATTGGAATACCGTCGATTAAAGCCAGAGGCTTGTTCGGAAGCCTTGTGCTGGCCAGTCGCGCCGGGATAATAACGGTAAAACTCATTTCAGTTTTTGCTCCAGCTCTTCATCGGAAAGATCTCTTGCTTCATCCGGCACTAAGTCGGGAATTTCATCGATAACTGAAAACGCTTTTTTATCGCGTTTGCAAAACAGTTCTTTCTTTTCTTTATCGTACAAAAGAGGGCCCTTACAGAAAGGACAAACAAGTATTTGTGTTAATTTCGGATCCATTATGCTTTTTTCTCTGGTTTCAAAGAAGAAAGTTTTTCTTCAATGAAATCTATTAAGAACTTATCTAAAACTATTTCTAAAGGCACGACGTAGATTCTAGTGTCTCTTTTAATGTCTTCGTGCTTTCTGCATTTAACCGCGTCTTTCTCTGTAATGAAGATGAGATCAGCGTTGATGTCCTTAAAGGGATTTTTGTCGTAATCGTAATGATCCGGAAGCGGAATGCCTACCACTTCCAAACCGTGAGCTCTGAGCATGGAGAAGAATCTTTTCGGCACGGCGATGCCAGCCACTGCTGCCGCTGAGTATTGCTTCTTTCTTTGGATCTTGCTTAATGTATCCAAAGAAATGACTTCACCGGTTGCGTATTGAATGGCGTTGGTAAATCCGCTGGTTGCCACATATCTCGGAGTTGTGGAAGAAATCACGTCTTCCGTTGCGTTAAGGACCAGAGCATCAACATCATTAAGACGGGAAGGCGGCTCTCTTAGAGGGCCTGAGGGGAGAACCCATCCGTTGCCTAAGCCCCGGGCTCCGATAACTGCAATTTCAAAGTCACGCTGAAGTTCATAATGCTGCAGCCCGTCGTCACTAATAAGAATATCGACCTCAGGATAGGCTTTCAGCAGAGCTTCGGCAGCGGCAACTCTCTTTTTAGAAACAAAAGTCGGAACGTTCGTGGATTTTTTTATAAGAAGAGGTTCGTCTCCGACAATATCCGGATCACTGGTTGTTAAAACTTCTTTAGGGGAATCGGTTTTGCCTTTGTAGCCGCGGGAGATTACACCGGGGTTCCATCCTCTCTCCTGAAGTTCTTTGACTAATGCAATCGTGACCGGTGTTTTTCCTGTACCTCCGACATAAATATTTCCTACCACAACAACCGGAACTCTGATTTTCACAGGAACGGTCTTGTTTTTTCTGTATTTCGCCGCACCCATAAAAACGGCGGAAAACGGTAAAAGGAGCCAGGAAATTAATCCTCGGCGATCCCATTGTTTATGTAGGAAAGATTCAAGTTGAACTTTCATTGAAGTCATTAAGAGTCAAAAAAATTAATTGTAAAAGAGAAAACACTTTATTTTTTTCGTTCAACTTAATTTCCGAATTTTGTGAACAAAAAATGTTTGAGATGACTCAAAAAAACGAAGAGACGTGAAATCAATGAGTAAGAGAAAAATAACCTCCTGCTTCCAACCTTTTCATTGTTAATAACTTTGTGGATAACTTCTGGAAAGTGTGCATAACTATTTTGAATTTAAAAGGATTTTTTAGCTTTTCCACCTTTGTTAATTCAAAAATTATATTTAAATTCAATAAGTTACATAAACTCATCGGCATTCTCAACGGTGGTGAATAAAATTGTGGATAACTTTGTGGATTATGTGGATAAGGGTAAAAAATAACGGCTCAATATGTTCTTTGTTCACGAACAAAAAAATAATTGGCTTAATATTCATGCATCAAGGAGTGAAGATTGAGTGAGATAGTAAATACAGTAAAAGATCCGAGAATTATGACCGTCTCGGAAGCGGTTCAGAAAATTGATTGGACGGTTAAGTCGATGAGGACTCTTCTTGTCGAAGGGGAAATCTCTTCTTTTAATAATAACCGTGCGAGCGGGCATTGGTATTTTGCTATCAAGGATGAAGAGGCAGTTTTAAACTGCATGATGTTCGCTTCTAAAAATTACGCCGTAACTTTTAGTCCGGCTATCGGCGACAAGGTTAAAGTCGGAGGCAATCTGAGCCTCTACGGTAAAACCGGAAAACTGTCTCTGGAAGTCCGCCGAATGGTCAGAAGCGGACAAGGAGAACTCTTTGAAAAATTTCTTGCATTAAAGAAGAAGCTGTCTGACGAGGGACTTTTCCAGCGTGAGCTGAAACGGCCGGTTCCTCTGGCACCGAGAACTGTAGGAGTCGTTACAGGGCTTCAAACCGCAGCTTTAAAAGATGTCCTTACTCGGCTAAAAAGATATTCACCATACGTTGACATCATTGTTTATCCGACCTTTGTACAAGGGGCTGCGGCTGCCGAGGGTATAGTTCGTTCGCTTCGAATTGCATCAGAAAGAAAAGAGGTTGATGTTTTGCTTCTTGTTCGCGGGGGAGGTTCTATAGAAGACTTATGGTGCTTTAACGAAGAGAAGGTCGCCAGAGCCATCCGCCAGTGCAGCATTCCGGTGATCACCGGTATCGGCCATGACAGTGATCAGACCATTGCAGACTTTGCCGCTGATATCTGGGCTCCGAATCCTACGGCGGCTGCTGTGGCAGCGGCTGCGCCAAAAGAAGAGCTCCTTTTGCGTGTGGAGAAACTGTGCCGGACCCTTTACAAAGACATCGAGAACTTTTTGAGCCGTTCTGAAAACCAGACGGCTTATGCCTCCAGACTTTTTGAGTCTCCCGATGTTTTTCTGAACTATTACTCGGATCGTTTTAAAAAAGATCTTCTGGGCTTTAAAGGAAGCGCAAGCAATTTTTTATTTACTTCACAGACAAATTTGCAGAAAAAGCTTCATAGTATGGGGAGGATTTCTTTTGTGCCGAAAGCCTCTCAATATTCTTCCTGTTTGGTTCGTATCTCTAATTTAGTCAATCAAAGTTTGGCTTCAAGGGAACGTCAGCTGAAAATTGAACTTCCGCCTTTGGATATTCTGTTGGCGGGCTACAAAGACAAACTGGCTTTTTTAGCACAAGGACTCGCAAAGAATTTCCAAGACCATAGAGGGCGTCAAAGTCAAAAACTGTTTTACGAGATTTGCGGTTTTAAAAATAAGGTTCAGTTTCAGGACAGATCCAAAGATCTCCATCATCTATTAGAAAAGATTAAAGTGCAGAGAGAAGGATTCTTTATTCAGCTAAAAACTCCGGCACTTTATCGATTGGAAACTCCGGATGCAAGGATTGCTGAAGGAAAAAAAGAAACCAGACAATATATTTTGGCCCTGTTTAAGGGGTTTTTCAGC
Organism: uncultured Turicimonas sp.; assembly: GCF_902477955.1. Taxonomy (NCBI): domain Bacteria; kingdom Pseudomonadati; phylum Pseudomonadota; class Betaproteobacteria; order Burkholderiales; family Sutterellaceae; genus Turicimonas; species uncultured Turicimonas sp. The sequence continues at coordinate 70,991 of NZ_CABSJB010000001.1, forward strand.
GAGGTTGTTTTCCAGAGACAAAGGCTTCTCGGCAGTCTGCAGAGTCTGCGCAAACAAAGGCCGGTTTTGAAGAATGATTCGATAAAAATCGCCGCCGAGTCAATGCGCGCTTATGGCCAAATGAAACTGACGGTAAGGCGGAATAGTTTAATTAATCTGGAGACGAAACTTTCAGGACTGGATCCTAACAAAATGCTACAACTCGGATACGCTATTGTTAAGCGTAAAAATGAGGTTGTCAGAAGGGGTGAAGAGCTGCAGGAAGGCCAAGAGATTCAAGTGATTTTCTATGATCGAACCATTAATGCTCGAGTTGAGAGGATCACTAGCAAAAACACTTAAAACTATGCATAATACCGCAAGAAATAATAAACACTAGGAGACCCCAAATGGCATTTACACTTCCTCCTCTTCCTTTTGCGATGAATGCTCTCGAGCCTTACATGAGCGAAAAGACTCTGAGCTATCACTATGGAAAACATCATAAAGGCTACGTTGACACACTCAACACATTGATTGCTGGTACAGACTATGAATCAATGCCTTTAGAGGAGATTATCCGTACTACTCAACAGGGTCCAATTTTCAATAACGCATCTCAAAATTGGAACCACACTTTCTTCTGGAACAGCTTAACTCCTAACGGCGGCGGAGTTCCTACCGGCCGAGTTTTAGCAGCGATCGAGGCTAAGTGGGAAAACTATGATGCATTCAAAGAACAGTTCATTAAGAGTGCTGCCGGCAATTTCGGTTCCGGCTGGACATGGCTGATTCAAACAGAAAACGGTACTTTAGACATTCTTAATACCAGCAATGCAGGCTCCCCGATTTCCTCTCCATCTAAGCCTTTGATGGTTTGCGACGTTTGGGAACATGCTTACTATCTGGACTACTACAATGTCAGAGCCCAGTTCGTTACAACATTCCTCGAACATCTCGTTAACTGGGAATTCGTAGAAAAGAATCTTCAATAATTGAATTGATTGGATGAGAGAAAACCGCAGGCGAGGAGCCTGCGGTTTTATTTAAGGGAGGCGACTTTGTCCCCTTTCTTTATGTTGTTTTTTTCGAACCAGCCTTGATTCATTTCAAGAGCGTATTTCGCTGCTCTTTTGCTGCAGTGAATATTCTCTGTCAGGGGGTGCATTTTTTCGATATTGATTATTGTCCCGTTGCTGTCAATAAAAGCGACCGAGAGCGGAATGTAGGTGTTTTTCATCCACATGCAGACCGGCATGGCATAGTCGAATTTAAAGAGCATTCCATTTTCAGCTGGAAGTTTCTTGCGGTACATCAGGCCGATTTCTCTTTCTTGGTCAGTGTCAGCAATTTCCACTTGAATGATTTTTTGATTGATTTGAATCTCTTTTAGTTCGGCGGCATTAACGGCCATCGGCAGGAGCAGAGCTAAGAGAATGCGGCAGCAGTATTTCATGGAAAAGAAAAACTCGGTCTGAGCCGAGTTTTTATAGCTAAGATTTCGAATTAAACCAGTTTGATGTTGTCAGCTTGTTTGCCTTTTTCACCGACTTTCACATCATAGGTAACTTTCTGACCTTCTTTGAGGGTCTTGAAGCCGTCCATCTTGATTGCAGAGAAATGAGCGAAGAGATCTTCACCGCCGTCATCGGGAGTGATGAATCCGTAGCCTTTTACGTCGTTAAACCATTTTACGGTTCCTGTTGCCATTTTTTATATCTCCAAAAATTTAACGGCGTTGTCTCTGGTGCTCACCCGCCACTGAATGTGTTTTTGACAGTTCGTTAAGCTGGATTTTCACAACCGGTAAGACCTTTTGCTGAAACCTGACTACTACTGCGGTACTGCCTTACTGTCTGTGAGAAAAGACTGACAGTAACTAGATTTTTAATGTATACGGGAGAATTGTCAACGAGGACAAAGTATCATTGACAAGATGAGTTGGGACAAGCGCATATCTTTATTACAGAAAAAAATGCTTTGTAACCCTTACTCTGAGGTTATTTAGTCAAAATTGTCTGATAGTTGGGTTCGGACAAGGAAAAAGTATTTTGGCGGTTTGTCCGCATTTAATTGTTGTTATCTAACCACAAAAATTAGTGATATGTCTTGCTCGCAAACTGGATCGTCAACAAGGGTAAAACCGAAGGTTAAGCCTTATAAGAGACCGAATAGATGGAGTGTCATTCTCCATAACGACGATGTAACGACAATGGAGTTTGTTGTAATGCTCCTGAAAGAGGTATTCGGAAAATCAACGGAAGACGCGATGACGATCATGCTGAAAGTGCATGAAGAAGGGCGCGGTGTTGCAGGGATTTACAGCAAGGATTTAGCCGAAACAAAAATGATGAAATCCCGTGAAATGGCAAGAGCTGAAGGCTATCCGCTTAAGATAACCATAGAAGAAAATGAGTAGTTTAAGTAAAGAAGTTCAAAAATTAATGATGATTGTCTTCCTTCGAGGAAGAAGCGACGGAGTTGAGTATCTGACTCTAGAGTATTTGCTATGGGGACTTCTGCAGGGAGGAGAGGTCGAGGAGTTCTTGGAAGAACAAGAAGTTGATACTCACGAACTCGAAAACGAGATTAACCTGGTTATTTCAAAAGAGATAGCTGAGCAAAATAAACTTGCTAAGGATAAGAATCCGGACGTGACCGTTGGGTACTCACGAGTTTTGCAGCGTGCCATTATTCAAGCACAGTCGGAAAACCGAGAAGAAGTCGACAGCTTAGATCTGCTCGATGCTTTGCTGGCGGAAAAGGACTGCGAAGCGGTCTACCTTCTTAATCAGCACGGTATCGATAGAAACGTTCTTGCCGAATACATCGAAACCATCTTGGCCGAGAGCGAAGAACTCGGAGCACAAGAGGCCGAGGAAGATGCGAGAGAAAGTAAAAGACGAAAATCCGCTTTAGACACCTATGCGTTGAACTTAAACAATGAGGTTAAAGAAGGCCGCATTGATCCATTGATCGGCCGAAGCGAAGAAATTGAAAGAGTTATCCAGGTCCTGGCAAGAAGAAGGAAGAATAATCCTATTCTTGTCGGTGAGGCCGGTGTCGGTAAGACTGCAATCGGCGAAGGACTCGCTTACAAGATCGTAAAAGGAGAAGTTCCTAAATTCTTATCAGACTTCGAAGTTTATTCCGTGGATGTCGGCTCAATGCTTGCCGGCGCTCATTATCGCGGCGACTTCGAAGAAAGAATGAAGAACCTTATTAAGGAAGTTGAATCCAAGCCGAAGACCATTCTCTTCATTGATGAAATTCATCAGATTTTAGGGGCCGGTACTACCGAGGGCAGTGCATCAGATGCCGCAACCATGATGAAGCCCCATCTGGCAAAGGGTACTCTGCGAGTCGTCGGGGCCACAACCTACGACGAACTCAGAAAAATTTTCAGCAAAGACTCCGCCCTGATGAGACGTTTCCAGAAGATTGATGTGACTGAACCGACCGTCAAGGAAACAATAGAAATTCTTAAGGGTTTGAGCGGCAAGTTTGAGGAACATCACAGTGTGGTTTACAAAGACTCAGCCATTGTTGCAGCAGTTGAACTTTCCGACCGCTTTATCTCCGATAAAAAACTTCCTGATAAGGCCATCGATGTTATCGATGAAGCCGGTGCAAGAAAAAGATTGCATTCGGACGGCAAGAGCAATATTGTTACCAAGGCGGATATTGAGGAAGTCATTACAAAGATGGCGAGGGTGCCTCCCCAGACCGTTTCTTCGGACGACAAGAATCGATTGAAGACTTTGGCTCAAACATTGAAGAATGTAATTTACGGTCAGGATCCGGCTATTGACGCTATTTCAGACGCGATAAAACTCTCTAGGAGCGGTCTTGGCAAGACAGATAGGCCAATTGGTGCTTTCTTGTTTGCCGGGCCTACAGGCGTCGGTAAAACAGAATTAGCAAAACAGCTGGCCTCAGCCATGGGGGTTAAGCTGATACGTTTTGATATGAGTGAGTACATGGAGAAATTCTCCGTGTCGCGCTTGATTGGTGCGCCTCCGGGATACGTCGGCTTTGATCAAGGCGGATTATTGACTGAAGAAATCGGCAAGCATCCGCATTCCGTTCTGCTGCTAGATGAAATTGAAAAAGCTCATCCGGATATTTACAACATCCTTCTACAGGTGATGGATCACGGCGCATTGACGGACAACAACGGTAAAACAGCAGACTTTAGAAACGTTATTTTGATCTTGACGACTAATGCCGGGGCCAGAGATTTGAGCAAATCCTCCATCGGTTTTCTTAACTCGACGCATTACGGCGATGAGCAGATTGAGATTAATAAGACCTTTACGCCTGAATTTCGCAACCGCTTGGATGCGATTGTTTCCTTTAAAGCACTAGGAACAAACGAAATTAGAAAAGTGGTTGATAAATTCCTCCTGGAAATTGAAACCCAGCTTCACATGAAAAAAGTGGAGGCGACATTTACGGAAGAGCTTAAAGAATTCTTGGCTAAGAAAGGGTTTGATCCGAAGATGGGAGCTCGTCCGATGTCCCGCTTGATTCAGAATACGGTGAGAAAAGCATTGGCCGATGAACTGCTTTTCGGTCAGCTAAGCCGAGGTGGAAAGGTCAAAATTGGATTGGATGCGCAGGAAAAAGTGACTTTAGATATCGAGCCGGCTCCGATTATCCCAAAATCTGAAACGACCGACTCGGCTCAAGAGTTGCCCGCAGAAGTTTCGCACAATAATTAGCAAGAATAAGCAGAAAGCCGCTGAATGCGGCTTTCTTGCAGAGAAATTAACCAATTCCGGAGGAACCGAAACCTCCCGTTCCTCGTTCGGTTTCTTGGAACTCTTCAACCTCTTCGAATTGAGCGTGAACCACAGGCACAATAATCATCTGTGCAATTCTGTCCAGAGGCTGAACGGTGAAAGCTTCACTCGAACGATTCCAGCAGGAGACTTTCAGTTCGCCTTGGTAATCGGAGTCAATCAAGCCGACTAAATTGCCGAGAACTATTCCGTGCTTATGGCCGAGACCTGAGCGCGGAAGAACAAGCGCAGCATAGTTTGGATCCCGCAGATAGATGCTAATTCCCGTGCCGATGAGATAAGTTTCTCCCGGTTCGACCACAATAGGTTTATCAATCATGGCTCTTAAGTCAACTCCGGCAGATCCGGCTGTTCCGTAGGAGGGTTTGAATTCTTTTGCCCGTGGATCTAAGTATTTAATTTGAACGTTCACAGTTTCTGTCCTTCAAGAGTCTGTTGATTTCTAATACAAGTGTGTCGGCTAATGCTTCTTTGCTTCCGGGCCCGAGTGTTTTTAGGCCGTCCTTTGTAATGAACACGGCGTCATTGGAGTCAGAATTAATCGCATTGGCAGGATTGGCGACAATTAAATCTGCGCCTTTTCTCTGAAGCTTAAGCTGGCCGTTTTCGATGACATCATTAGTTTCGGCCGCAAAGCCGATGCAAAGGGGCTTGTTTTCTAAATGGCCAACTAAGGAAAGGATATCCGGATTCTTTGTCAGTTCCAGAGTGTAGGAATCCGAAGAGTTTTCTTTTTTGATTTTCTTATCAGAAAAGTGAGCCGGGCGATAATCCGCTACGGCGGCAACTGAAATGAAAACGTCCGGTTTTTCCTTATCTAAGAGCTGCATAACGCAATTTTTCATCTCTTCGGCACTCGTGACGTTAAATCGTTCTGCTCCTGCAGGCGTCTGTTGGTGCACCGGTCCTGATACCAGTAAAACATCTGCCCCGTAACGGCTGCAGGCAGATGCAATGCTGTAGCCTTGTTTTCCGCTGGAGGAATTGGTAATTCCTCGGACCGGATCGAGCGCTTCAAAAGTCGGTCCTGCCGTAATCAATACTTTTTTACCCGACAGAAGTTTAGGATAAAAAGCCCGGCTAATGTCCTCAGCGATGTCTGCCGGCTCTTTGAGTCTTCCTTTGCCGTTATCTCCGCAAGCTTGAATGCCGGCTTCAGGACCCGAGAACGAAACATCGGGCCAGCTTTGAAGCTTTTCGACGTTCTCTAGATTTGCCGGGTTGTTCCACATAAAAGCATTCATTGCCGGAGCAATGATTATCGGTGTCTTGCGGGCTGCACATAAAGAACTGAGAAGATCATCGCAAATGCCGTTCCGAAGTTTTGCAATGAAGTTGGCGGTTGCCGGGGCTACTACGATGAGATCAGCCCAATCAACAAGATCGATATGAGCGATTGTGCTGTTGGAAGGGTCCCACATATTTTTGGCAACTTTTCTTCGGGTAAGAGCCTCGAAGGTGGCTTCACCGACGAAATGGGAGGCGGCCTCCGTAAGCACTACCTGAACTTCCGCCTGATTTTTGACAAGCAGACGGATGAGCTCACACGCTTTATAAGCAGCAATGCTTCCGGTAATGCCCAGAAGTATTTTTTTGCCTTTTAGAATGTGCATACGACATCCTTAGAAAGATTACTTGGAACGGAAAAATTCCCAAATAATGACAATGAAAGCGCCGACGCAAATACAAATGTCAGCAACGTTAAATGCGGGCCAATGATAGTTAAATGCATGGAAGTCCAGAAAATCGACGACATAACCTAAATTCATGCGGTCGTAGGCATTTCCAATGGCACCGGCTAAAACGAGAGACAGTCCGAAGCACAAAACGGGTTTCGAACTGTTTTTAGCAATAAGACACAGAATGACGACGGAAATAACAAGGGCTAGCACCAAGAAAATCGGCTGCTGCCATCCGCCGGCATCTGCAAGAAAAGAGAATGCTGCACCGGTGTTGTAAGCAACGACGAGATTGAAGAAGTCAGTGACTCTTTCTGAGTCACCGACAATCATCCGATGCTGAATCCAGTACTTGGTCCATTGATCAAGTCCGATAAGCAGTGCAGCAAAGAGGGACCACAGGAATACCGCGGTCCAGTTCCAATTATTAGTTTTTTTTGAAGCCATCAATTAAGCAAATTTACGTTCTTCAGGAACACCGAACAAATTGCCTACGCAGCGGCAGCACAGTGTCGGATAGTTCTGGTCTTTTCCGACGCTTTCAACGTATTGCCAGCAGCGTTCGCATTTCTTTTCGGTCATCGGCTTAACGATAATTTCGCGTTTGTCAGAGACACCGACAAGTTTTGCGGAACTTGTGATGAAGACGTAGCGAAGTTCGTCGCCTAAAGTCTGGAGGATATCGTATTCGGTTTGCGGTACCTTCAGTTCCACAGCTGCTTGTAATGAGGAACCGACTTTGCCTTCAGCTCTGAGAACTTCAATTTCTTTCTGGACATCAGAGCGGATAGCGCGGATGACAGCCCATTTGTTGAGCAGTTCAACGGATTCGCTGATGACAGGAAGGGCTTCGAATTTTTCCGTGAAGATGGTTCCGGAGCTCTTCGGGTTGAAGAAGGAATATGCCTCTTCAGCAGTGAAGGAAAGAATCGGAGCAATCATCTTCAAGAAGGCATTGGTCAGATACCACAATGCTGTCTGAGCGGAACGACGAGCCTTTGAATCGGCAGCTGTTGTGTACAGACGATCCTTGAGAATATCCAAATAGAAACCGCCCAAATCATCGCTTGCAAAGAGCTGCAGCATGGAGGAAACCATATGGAAATCATAAGCATCGTACTTAGTCAAAACTTCGTCTTGAAGCTGTTGAGTTCTTGCGATAGCCCATCTATCCAGTTCTGCTAACTCTTCAACCGGAACGGCGTCTTTTTCAATATCAAAGTCGTTGGTGTTGGCCAAGAGGAAGCGGATGGTATTTCTGAAGCGACGGTAGGAATCTACGGTACCTTTCAGAATTGTCTGACCGAGAGAAATTTCACCGGTGTAATCGGAGCTGCCGACCCACAAACGGATAATTTCAGCACCGTATTTATCGGCAATTTCGGAAGGCAGAATGACGTTGCCTAAAGATTTGCTCATCTTGCGGCCTTCTTCGTCTACGGTAAAGCCGTGCGTGAGCAGAGCTTTGTACGGAGCTCTCTTATCGATGGCGCAGCCGGTCAGAAGAGAAGAGTGGAACCACCCTCTGTGTTGGTCGCTTCCTTCGAGGTACAAGTCTGCAGGATAGCCGAGCTTGTCAGCGTGAGAGCCTCTCATGACAGTCATATGAGTGGTACCGGAATCAAACCAAACATCTAACGTATCAGTGGATTTTTCATACAAATCAACATCTTTATCGATGAGGTCGGAGACTTTCAACTGCGTCCAAACTTCGATGCCGCCTTGTTCAACTTTGTCTGCAACGTCTCTCAAGATTTTCAGTGTGTCCGGGTGAAGTTTGCCGGTTTCTTTATTGATCAAGAAGGGCAGAGGAACACCCCAGGTTCTCTGTCTGGAGATACACCAGTCAGGACGGTTGGCGATCATGTTGTGGAGTCTGACTTCGCCCCATTCAGGATAGAAAGTCGTGGCTTCAACAGCTTCTAATGCGACTTTGCGAAGAACAGGTTCTTTTTCAACAGGCTTGCAGACGCCCTCAGAGTCAGCGACCGGTTCATCCATTCTGATAAACCACTGGTTAGTTGCTCTGTAAATCAGCGGTGTCTTATGACGCCAGCAGTGCATGTAGCTGTGGCTGATAGTCTCGTGATTGAGGAGGTTGCCGGCAACAGTCAATGCATCCAAAATTTTCGGCTGAGCTTTCCAAATATTTAATCCGGCAAACATCGGCAGCCAAGAGGCATAAACACCGTCTGCCTGAACGGGATTGAGAATCTCGTCGTTGGTTAAGCCGTCCTTCTTACAGGAGACGTAGTCGTCTACACCGTATGCAGGAGCACTGTGAACGATACCGGTACCGGCTGTTGCGTCAACGTAATCGGCGATGATGACAGGAGAAAATCTGTCATAGCCTTTGTCGAGACCGGCAAGAGGATGTTTGAAACGAAGGTGATAAAGATCGGAGCCTTTTGCTTTACCGATAACTTTTCCTTCTAAGCCATAACGTTTGAGAGCATCTTCATACAGGCCTTCAGCAAGGATGAAGTTTCTATGCGGAGTTTCAACAACAACATAGTCCAACTCCGGGCTGAAGTTCAAAGCCTGGTTGGCCGGGATTGTCCAAAGAGTGGTTGTCCAGATTACGGTTGCGGTCGGCTTGGTCAATTTGACATTGAAAAGCTCTTCGGCTCTGGCTTTGTCTTCATCGGCCAAGGGGAAAGCAACGTCAATAGCGGGGCTGCTTCTGTCCGCGTATTCAACTTCAGCTTCAGCTAAAGCACTCTTGCAATCGAAGCACCAGTTAACGGGTTTAAGACCACGGTAGACGTAACCTTTTTCCAAAATAATACCGAGAGCGCGAATTTCTTCTGCTTCAGTTTTCGGGCGCATGGTCAGATATGGATCTGACCAATCGCCGAGAACGCCGAGGCGCTTGAAGCCTGCCATTTGATTCTTAATTTGTTCTTTGGCGTAGGCGCGGCATTTAGCCATGATTTCTTCTTTAGGAAGATTCTTGCCGTAAGTCTTTTCAATTTGAATTTCGATCGGCATGCCATGGCAGTCCCAACCCGGGACGTAAGGAGCATCAAACCCCTGGAGTGTACGGGTTTTGCAGATGATGTCCTTTAGAACTTTATTGACAGCGTGTCCGACGTGAATGTTGCCGTTTGCATAGGGAGGGCCGTCGTGGAGAAGAAATTTAGGCGCACCTTTGCGTGCTGCTCTGATTTTTCCGTAAACATCCTTGGCTTCCCATTCCTTAATGAATTCTGGCTCACGCTTAGGCAAATTGCCTCTCATCGGAAATTCAGTGTCAGGAAGATTTAACGGAAATTTTTTTACTTCGGCCGCATCCGAATTCTGTTTATTTGCTTTTGACATAATTCCTTGGCCCCCTCGGGCTCTTCAAGGTTAATAAAAAAACTAAACGGACAAGCCTAAAATTTGCTTTGCCTTTTTCTGGTCATCAGCAATAGCTGCCCGCAACTCTTCGAGAGAATTGAATTTCTTCTCATCTCGGATCTTCGCAAAGAATTCTACATTGACAATCTTGTCATATAGGTCTTCATGGAAATTAAATAAGTGAGTTTCGAGTAAATACTCACCGTGATCATCGACGGTCGGTCTTTTTCCGATACAAGCAACGCCTTCAATCGGGCGCGGAGCAATCCCGTGAGCTTTTACGGCGTAGACACCGGTGATTGCCGGGCGTGCTTTGGAGTACGGAGGAAGAATTCTTTGATTAATCGTTGGAAAGCCGAGCTTGCGGCCTAACTGTTTTCCGTGAAGAACTTTTCCGGAAAGGCTGTAATGGCGTCCAAGCATATAGTTTGCCGAAGCAATGTCACCTCTGGCTAAAGCTTGACGAATGCGGGAGCTGGAAATTGCCGCCTCCCCGTGATAAATCATGGGCATAGGATGAACTTCAAAATGAAATTCTTTTCCCAGATCTTCCAGGGTATGGAAATCTCCCGCTCTCTTAGCACCGAAGTGAAAGTTTTCTCCCACGGTGACCCAACGAGCGTGCAGACCTTGTACTAGCAGGTCTTTAACGAAGTCATACGGACTTAAGGAAGCCAGCTTTTCATCGAATTTAACAATGTAGACTCTTTCGATCCCGCTTCCCTTCAATGCCTCCACTTTGTCGTGAAGGCTTAAGATTCTTGCGGGGGCGGCAGCCGGATTAAAAAATTCCCGAGGATGAGGTTCAAAAGTCAGAATAGCCGGGCATAACAGTCTGGCGTGTGCAGCCTCAACTACTTCCCGAATTAAAGCCTGATGGCCGAGATGTACACCGTCAAAGTTGCCGATGGCCACGGCACAGTCCAATCTATCTTCTGGTTTTGGCAGTCCCCGAAAAACTTTCATTTTCCTCAAATCTCAAAAAATAACTGTAACGATCAATTATGCCAGCATCGATTTGGATTCTCATTTTTGAATGTAAGAAACTTTTCTAACAAGAAGTTTCCTTGGAAATAGGAATGCATCAATTTTGAGCCAGAGTTTCAGAACCTCTTATTGTGTATACTCGATCAGATTACCTTATCAAAGGCCACAGGCCTTTCTAATATCAGTGTTCAATTTTATGAAAAACATCGTCGTTCTCATTTCCGGGCGCGGAAGCAACTTTAAAGCAGTTTATGAAACAAGCGTAAAAGAAAAATGGGCTGAGATTTGGGATATTCGCATTGTCGGCGTTATCTCCAACCGCCCTGAAGCCGCTGGTTTGGAATTTGCTCAAAGCGTCGGCATTCCGACCGCAGTAGTTGATCATAAGAAGTATGAAGACAGAGAAAGCTTCGAGAGAGATCTGGTCAAGCAAATTGAAGCATTCCACGGAGAGTTGGTTGTTCTTGCCGGATTTATGCGAGTTTTAACACCGTATTTTGTCCGTCAGTATCCGGGAAGAATTCTCAACATTCATCCCGCACTACTGCCGTCTTTCCCCGGTCTGCATACCCATGAAAGAGCGCTGGAAGCGGGCGTCCGCATCCACGGAGTAACGGTACATTTTGTTTCCGATGTGCTCGACGGCGGCGAAATAGTCGGACAGGCTGCCGTTCCTGTTTTAGCAGGAGATACCCCTGACAAGCTGGCTGAAAGAGTACTCAAAAAAGAGCACATTCTCTACCCAAGGGCAATCCGCCTGGTAGCCTGTCAAAAAGTACGACTGGAAGAAGGTACAGTTAAGATGGATCTTGAATCCAGTGAGCAATTAGCAATTTTCTAAGTTAAAAATGGCAACAGAAAAACCAAGATCAGCCAGAAAGCCCGGCTATAAGCGTCAGGATGCACCTAAACGCAAATTAACTGACAGACAAAAAGCGGCGAAAGAACGTTGGGCGAAGATGACTCCGGAAGAGCGTCAAACGCATGACAAAACTAAGGCTCCGAATCCGAGAATGCAGAAGCAGCATCCCGGACAAGTCCGCATCACTTCTTTAGTGGTTGATGAACTGGGCAAAGCTTTAAGAACTATTTTGAAGCTTGACGGGCCGGCCGATGTTCTGATGAGCATTTACTTTAAGAATGCACGGCATTTAGGTCCGAGAGAAAGAACGCTTATTGCCGAAGGCATCTATTACACCATGCGTCATCTTTCTATGATCACTTGGAGGATGGACCCGGTAAGACCTAACAAAGCACCGCGTTTGACCGGTTTGGTTGCGTTGGCTCTGCAGCATGGGTTAGATGCCATCCATGATCAGATTTTAGGCAAAGAAAAAGAAACTCTGAAGAACATGCTTGCTCCTAAGAGTTCTGATGCTCCGAAAGAGTTTCAAGCTGAAGTGCCGAAATGGCTGTATGACTTGGCGGTGGTACAGTACACCGACCATAAGGCTTTGTTTGAAGCCATGCAGGAAGGCGCTCCTTTGGATTTGCGCGTTAATAGCCTTAAGAGTACGCCGGATGAAGTTATTCTGGAATTGGAAGAGCACGGCGTCAAAGCAGAGAAGGGTATATACAGTCCTGACTGCGTCCGTCTCTTTACTAAGCCTGCTCTGACTCAATGGCCTATTTACAAAGAAGGCAAGGTTGACGTGCAGGATGAAGGCAGTCAACTGATTGCTCGCCTAGTGCAGCCTAAACGCGGCGAAATGATTTGCGACTTCTGTGCCGGTGCCGGCGGTAAAACGCTGGCTTTGGGCGCACTTATGAAGAGTTCGGGCCGAATCTATGCTTTTGATGTTAATGAGAAGCGTCTGAACGGTCTTGCTCCGCGTATGAGAAGAGCCGGATTAAGCAATATTTATCCGGTTGTGATTCGCGATGAACACGACAAGCATATCAAACGTCTTTACGGAAAGATGGATCGCGTTCTTGTTGATGCTCCATGCTCCGGAACCGGAACCTACAGAAGGAATCCTGATCTGAAATGGAGATTTGGCGAAGAAGAACTGAACAGAATTAACGATATTCAAAAGTCGGTCTTGCGCAGTGCAGCAAAAATGCTGAAACCGGGCGGTCGTTTGGTTTATTCCACCTGTTCCATTTTGAAGCGGGAGAATCAGGACGTAATTGAAGAGTTCCTGAAAGAGAATGAAGATTTTGAGCTGCTTGATGCTTTTGATATTCTTCAGAAGCAGGGAGTAGAAATCAATCCTTATCAGAAGGAACGCTTCGGAGAATATTTTGTGATGCTTCCGCACTTGAATAAGACTGATGGTTTCTTCGGTGCGGTACTTCAGAAGAAAAGATCAGAAAAGCCAAACAAACGTTTGACCCAAAATACTCCGGAAAATGCAGAAGCTGAAAAGCCGGTTGAGGTAAAAGCTGAAGAGGCAACAGAGGCTGCGAAGTAGGACAGGAAGGAAGAGCAGGGGCAGCGATTTTGCCTCTAGCTCTCCGGGCAACAAAAAACCGAAGCGGAGGCTTCGGTTTTCTGCTAAGAATCTTAGCTGAATTACTTCAACTTAGTTTCTTTGTAGACCACGTGCTTGCGAGCAACAGGGTCGTATTTGCTCATTTCCATTTTGCCACTTTGATTACGTTTGTTCTTAGTGGTTGTATAGAAGTGGCCGGTTCCAGCGCTGGATACCAATTTGATTTTTTCACGAATACCTTTCGCCATGGTGAACTCCTTAGATTAGATTTCGCCGCGGGCGCGAAGGTCCGCTAAAACAGCATCAATGCCGTTCTTGTCAATTGTACGCAGGGCTGCATTGGTCACGCGCAAACGAACCCAGCGGTTTTCGCTTTCAACCCAAAAACGGCGATATTGCAAATTGGGCATGAAGCGACGCTTTGTTTTGTTGTTTGCGTGCGAAACATTGTTGCCGACCATTGGAGCTTTGCCGGTGACTTGACACACTCGTGCCATCGCTAACTCTCCAGAAATAAAATTGTTTAAAACTTACCCTCAGCAAATTCAGAAAGTGAAAAGGCTAGGGACTAAAACACCAAATTATACGTTGTTTTCTTTCACTTTGCATAACTTCGGGAAAAAATTTCTAAACTCCTGGAGTCCTCACTCTGCCAGACTTTGGAAAGTTTCGGAAATATCATGTTGCAAATGAAACGGTTGTTTTTAGTAAAAGTCCCTTTTGAATAACTTTTTATATTATTTGTATTTTCTAAGGCAAAGGGACATCGTACGGATGTCCCTAGCGAAAGAAGAAAAACTACTTATTGGTTGATTGGTTTGTTTTTAGCAATTAATTTCCCGATATAACGACCTATTGTTAAAGAAGCTCCAATGCTATTACCGCTTAGATAAGAGTCACCGTGGACACCTCCTAAAGCTTCACCCACTGCGTAAAGATGTTTAATTGGTTTGTCATAGACGTCAACAATTTCTAAGGATTCGCCTGGTTTGAGTCCACCAAGGTTTGCCATTGCAACATACTGAGCTTTGAAGCCGTAGAAGGGGCCTTTTTCGAAACCTCCTTTTAGAGCTTTTCTGTCAAACTCTAAATCTTTGCCTGTTTTGACGTAACCATTGTAGTCAGAGATAGTCTTTAGCAAGTTTGCTTTGTTAATGCCTAATTTATCAGCCAATTCCGCAATGGTATCTGCCTTTTTCGCAAAGATTTTATTTTCTTCAAGTTCTTTATTGAAGCGTTCCTGGCTCCACCCAATAACTTGAGTCTTGTCTTTGTCCATGAAGCTCTTTAATTGGGCCTCAGTTGCTATAACAAATGTTTTGTCGTAGCCTTTGCGTGAGGCTGCAATTCCTGCTGTAGTAGCACCTAGTTCGTCCCGTACAAAACGCTTTCCATCGGGCCCGACAGAAATAGAGCCGTATATATTCATAATGTGGCCACGGAAAATTAATCCACGACGTTTTTCTTTGTCGACTGGCACCCCATAGCAGTATACCGCTCCATTACCCATGAACTGTGTTTGAGCACCGATCTTCTGAGCCATTCTCAGGCCGTCTCCCTGCGCAGACGGACCGGCACAACTCAAGGCACCTTTAAAGTCAGGCAGATAGTTATCAACTAGTTTTCCATTACTCATAAAACCACCAGTGGCAATGATCACTCCTTTGGTTGCCTTAATGAAAAACGGTTTCTTATCTTTGATACATTCAGCTCCTAGGACTTCGCTTCTATCTTCATTAGTAATGAGCTCTTTGGCGGGGCAAGAGGTAACGATTTGAATTCCTAAAGCATCCGCACGTTTTTTCAGAGCTTCAATGTGACGAGCTCCCGTCTGGGGGACTCCTAGATCGTGAGTTCTTAAAACACCATAGGCAGGGTTGGGCATAAGGCGGAATGGTAAACCCATTCCACTTAACCAATCGATGGTTTCACCAGAGTGTTCCGCATAAATTTTGACCAGAAGTGGATCATTCTTTTGATGTCCTCCTTTCATGATCTCCTCTGCAAAGACTTTTGCTCCAGGATCTTTAACTCCATTGTCCTTCATAACGCGGGATCCAGATGCGCTGAATTGTCCCATAGAATAAGTTGTTGAGTTTAAGAATAAAGTGGGATTCTTTTCTACAACTATGACTTTGCCTGCTCCGGCTTCTTTTGCTGAAACTGCAGCGGCCATTCCTGCTGCGCCCCCTCCAAGTACAAGCACATCACAAGTTTCACTCCATTTTGTGGGTGCTGTGGCAGCTAAGGATTTTTTTGTTGTTAAAGCAGTGCCAATAAAAACTGCTGATGTTGAAATAAAGCTACGCCTTGAAAGTTGAGACATTTTTTTCTCCTTGGTTAAGTCATTTAACTCAAGAAGTATTCTGAACTTTCCTGTTTTTTTTACCTCACCTCAACGGGTGAGACAGAGAGTTGATTTTTATCGCTTGTAAGTCAGTAGATATTCTGCAGCTTCACGTCCTGCAATCCGTCCAAAAACAAAGTTTCCTGTCATTTCTGTTCCCGCAACCTTATCCTCTCCATGGAGTCCTCCAACTACTTCCCCGCATGCGTAGAGTCCTGGTATAGGTTTTCCGGATTTGGACAAAACCTGAGAGTGATTATTTATCGTGATTCCTCCAAGTGTTGAATGAATACCAAGTTGTTCTTTTCCGACATAATATGGAGGAGGCGGGAGAATTCTGGCATTCTGGGCTATTTCTATTTCATCATCAACTTCCCCTGTCACCGCTCTATTGTATCTATCTATAGTTTTTCGAATTTCTTCTAACTGAACGTTAAGTTCTTGAGCTAATTCTTTATAGTCGTTAACAACTTTCAATAAGCCCGTCAAAAGTTTGTATTCAATATTCTCAGTTTCTTCCCCGTGCTGAGGGGTGATAACCCAATAATACTTCTCAGGTATTTTCTGAACAGCTTTTCGGAGCTCCTGCCACGAGCATCCCTCCCTTACAAACCTTTTTCCTCTGGGGTCAACGAAGATATCCCATCCGGACTCCAAAATCGTTCTTCCTCCGACATTTGGAATGCACTGAATTGAATCCATATGGGATAGAGCAATATTGTGTTTCTCAGCAATTATGATTGCATCGCCTGTAGCTCCGTCATATAAATTTCCATGGGGGTTAAAATTAGAAATCATCCCTTCGGTTTGGCCAGGGGCATATTTAGCCAGTAATTCGGCATTAGCTGTAAAACCTCCGGTAGCTATGACCAAAGCTTTTGCTCTAACTTGTTTGAGGAGCTTGCCTTCGGGAGTATTTTGTTCAATCAAAACACTTTCCAGTCTTTCATCTTTTCCGATAATAAAATCTTTAAGAGAGGTCTCCAGATAGATCGGTACATTTTTCTCTTTTAACTTTCTTAGAGGAGCCATAACGTAATCGTATCCGCTCTTTGGATTTAAACTTTTGAAGCCCCGAATATGAGGACAACCATAAATTGCCCCGACTTTTGGTCTCCATTTAACCCCTAACGTTCTCATCCACTCTAGAGCCGAACCGCTTTGTTCCGTTAAGGTTTTCACAAGCTGTGCATTATTGTTCTTACCTATGGCCATTATTTGAGAAAACATTAATTCCGGAGAGTCTTCTATTAATTGCTTTTTCTGTAATTCTGGCCAAACCGCAGCTACCGTTCCAGTACTTGTAATTGTATGGCCTCCGACAATGGGTGCCTTATCAATAACAATCAAATCTCTAATTCCGTTTTCTGCCGCTGATATGGCAGCGCAAAGACCTGCTCCTCCAGTTCCCGCGACAATAAGTGAAACTTCATCAGGTAAATCTGCATGAACGGCCTCTGATCTCTGCTTTTTAATTGGTACCTCTCTCGAGAAGGCAGAGTTAGACAATGAAAATTCAAGTATCGCCGGTGACAGAAATAGTCCATTAAAACTACGACGCTTCATTTCAATTTCATCAATAAATGAGTTAACTCAACAGCTGTCTTTACTCCTAATTTTGCAAAACAGTTCGATCTATGTGTTTTAACGGAGTTCAAAGAGACGTTCAATTTGTCCGCAATGTTTTTGTTCAGTACTCCTTGACTAACTAACAAGGCTACTTCTTTTTCTCTTTCTGTAAGCAATAAAAACTTTTTCTTTATTTCGTCCTCTTCACGGCTTTTTTGCGTGGGAGATAAACTCTTGGCCACAGCTTGAACAATGGATTCTCTAAGAGTATTTGGATCGACAGGTTTTTCCAAAAAAGTCTCGGCCCCTGCGGACATGGCCTGAACCACTTTGGGAATTGTTCCTGTCCCTGAAAGAAAAATTATCGGCAACCTACAACCTCTCTGGCGGAGGACTTTTTGTAATTGGAGGCCATCCATCCCTGGCATTGTGAGATCCACCACCATACAGCCAGGGGAATCCCATGATCCGGCGTGTAAAAACATTTCTGCGCTTGCAAATTCTTTTACTTCCCAATTAAGGGTTCTTAAATAGGCAGCTACACTGGATCTCACTTCTTTGTCATCGTCTACAAGAATTATTCTTATTGAGTTAGTTTTTGTCATTTCTTTGAACCTCGTCAATTGAAGCAACCTCGAAAGTGATGATCACTTTGATGCCTCCAGTATCTATTTTTTTATATACAACGGCAGCATTATTATTTTCCGCAATAGATTTGATCAAAGAAACTCCTAATCCTAATCCTCCTGAAGAGGAAGGAAGGGAGGGCATAGAGGAATTTAAGAGCTGAAGAAAAGAATCATCTAGGATTTTTCCTGCGTTTGTTACGTGAACCTCTACTTTTGGATCTCTTTCTATATTATTGTTTTCAATCCTAATTACCACATCAGAGCCTTTGCCTTCTTGAGTCGATGCTGTAACGGCATTTTTAATCAGATTCAAAAACATTAAACGAATTTCAATATCCGAACAAACGACGTCTGCTTCTGTAAAGAATTCCAATTTAATTGAGGCAGGATTTTCCGCATGGTCATCTTGGAAATCTTGAACGGCTCCTCTAACGATGTCATTTAGTTTGAAAACGCCATGTGGAAGCGCCTCATTTTTTGCATAGTTTCGAACTCTGTCAACAATTGTGGATATTCTTTTCAGTGCATTTTCTTGTGCTTCAATTGAATCGGCACTTTGTTCGTCTTCATTTAAAAGTTCATTTAATCGTAATTTCAGCACTGCCATATGATTAGCGCAAACTGTTAAGGGTTGTTTGAGTTCGTGAGCGACCAAACGAGATAGCCCCGACACAACATTGTTGTGTTCGAGAATGTTGACTCTTTCTCTAGTTTCCATCAGATTTTGATGTAATTTGATTTTTTCTTGGCTCAGGTCTCGAACTTCTTTTGTTTTTTTCTCAACCATCTTCTGCAATCTTCTCTCGTTAAGTAAAAGGAGGCACAGAAGAACGAGACCACTTATGAACCAATTTTTGTAGTTTTTCCATAAACCTCGTATTCCTTGATCTCGAAGATAGGAATATGGTCCTATTTCTAGAGTTTTCAATAGATCATCCAAAGAAGTAAAGTCAGATAGATTAGACCATTCATATCCTTCGACCTCTGGCATTGAGAGAACGGCTTTAGCTGCAATCTTTGCATCTTCCTGGGTACACTTTAGAGTAGCTAGAAGTGTAAGGCCTGGAAATAATTCGGTTGACCTGAGACAAGCAGATTCCGTATTTTTTAATTTTCCCACCGGCTTGAATCTTCCGGCAGGTATAAGTCCGACGCTTTCAGCTTCCTCTAAACGGCAAATATTTATGAATCCAACATCGGCCTTGTCATTTAAAAGTGTGTTTAATACATTAGGTGTATCGTGTTGGAGAAACTTGACCTCTTTAAAGAATTTATAAGGATCTTCAACTCCATTTTCTCTTTTAATTTCTCCGATCACCGCGAGCCAAGCTCCCAAGTCCGTGGGTAATGTTGTTGCAACAATCTTTCCTTTTAAGCTTTTCCAATCCTCAATGTCATTTCTATCTTTCTTGGTAATAGCTAAACCGCCAACGGAAAGACCGTGCTTTTCTGTCTTTCCTGCTTTTGTTTTAACGGCAATCCTTCGTTCTTTTATCTCTGGTTTCGAAAGTGAAAAAGACGGCGGTGCAATTAAAAAATCAAACTTTTCTGATAAACCAGAACTCAGAATCTCGGAATCAGGGGCGTTTTCTACTTCAACTTTTCTAGGAGCAAAAGCCTTTCGTAAGCTTTCCACTGTTGCTAGTGTAAAAGAGGATGAAAGACCAGAATGAAAGTAATCAACTAGACCTATGCGGATAGAACTCTCTCCCCTTGCTAAAAGAGGTAAGGAAAGAAAAAGCACAAGCAAAATTCTCATTTAGAAAATTCTAGAAAAGAGGCACATGATTTAATTTTAAAGAGGAGGGCGGTTTTTGTTTTCGTCTTTTTCTGCAAAATGTTCGCCATGCTATTTCTATGGGGCTTGATTCATTCCATATTTTCTATGGGAAAGATGCTCTGTCAATTTATTTCTAAAGAGAGTAAAGGTTTAGAACGGCTTTAAAAGAAAAAACTAAAAGCTGAAAAGGTCGTCAATTTAAGTGGAATTAGAAGAAAATACCAACAGCACAAGGAAGCTTACTAAAACAAATAAGTGATTAATGAACTTTTCATCGTACGTTTGCTCATTAATGAAGATCGAAAAAGAGTTCACTATTTAAAATTTCTATGCAACTAGATGGAAAAGACTGTCATAAGAAGACATGTTACATACTTACAGTAGCCATAAAAATTTAAGATTACCGTGTCTGGACTAAAATCGAGGATTCACTCGGAGAGACCAATGAAGATAATACTAGCTCAGCCACGCGGATTTTGTGCCGGAGTAGAAAGGGCCATAGAAATTGTTGAAAGAGCACTTGAAGTCCATGGGGCTCCTATTTATGTACGCCATGAGATCGTTCATAACAAATATGTCGTTAATGCTCTAAAGCAAAAGGGCTCGATTTTTGTCAATGAAATTGACGAAGTACCCGATGGCTCCGTTTTAATTTTTTCTGCCCACGGAGTTCCAAAAAAGGTAGCGGAAAAGGCAGCTTCTCGAGATTTAGTTATCTACGATGCCACTTGTCCCTTAGTAAGAAAGGTTCATGCAGAAGTCTCAAAAATGCATAAAGCCGGTTATGAAATCATTATGATCGGCCACGTTGGCCATCCGGAAGTGGAAGGAACCGTAGGTCAGGTTGATCAACATGTCGAAGTAGTGGAATCAGCCGAACAAGTCGAAAACCTTCAACTCAAGAATCCTGAGAAAGTTGCCTATGTCAGTCAGACTACTATTTCCTGCGACGATTCTAAAGTTGTTATTAATGCGTTGAAGAGGAAATATCCAAAGGTGCTAGAGCCCAAGAAAGCGGATATATGCTATGCCACTCAGAACCGTCAAGATGCCGTAAAAGAACTGGCTAAGCGTTCTGATCTGATTTTAGTTGTAGGAAGCAAAACAAGTTCGAACTCCAATCGCTTGCGTGAAGTAGCCGAAGGGGTAGGCACCAAGGCTTATTTGCTTGATGACGCTTCTGAGATTGATCCGGGTTGGCTTAAAGGTGTAGAAAGTATCGGAATTACAGCCGGTGCAAGTGCTCCGGAGATTTTGGTTGAAGAAATTATTGAAAGACTCAAAGAATTTGAACCTTGTGAAGTAATCGCAATGGAAGGCGTAGAGGAGAACGTAGAATTCCCGCTTCCCAAAGGCCTATGGAAAAAAGATCTTGAGGAAGCAAAATCTCAAAATAAGGTGTAATTTGGCGTAAAAGAAGCGAAAAGGAATAAGTTCACGGTTTAAAAAACATTCTCCAAATCAAGAGTTCAACATGACTAAAAAGAAAACAGTTTCTGAGACTCCTGCTACGGCTTGGCTTAAAGCAAAGAAAGTTCCTTATGAAGAAGGTATTTACGAATACGTCGAACATGGCGGCACTAGCCAAGCGGCACAATGTTTCGGAGTAGATGAGCATAATGTCGTCAAGACCTTAATCATGCAGGATGAACACGAAAAACCGTTAGTAGTTTTGATGCATGGAGACTGTGAAGTCTCGACAAAGAATCTAGCTCGAGAAATCGGTAAAAAGCATATTCAGCCCTGCAAACCCGAAGTTGCCCAAAGAAATTCCGGTTACCAGGTCGGAGGAACCTCTCCCTTCGGAACGAAGAAGAATATGCCGATCTATGTAGAGGAAAGCATTCTCAGCTTGCCCTTCATTTACATCAACGGCGGCAGAAGAGGATTCAACGTCAAACTCGATCCGAAGATTTTGGTGGATGCTTTAGGCGCAACGCCGGTCAATTGCGCCAATCCGAAGTAATCATTGGAAACCTTCAAGCTGCCACTTCGGTTTAATTGAGAAGCCCTCCTTCGGGAGGGTTTTGATGTTTTGAAGATGACTTGCGGCTGCAGCTGCAATCATGGCGCCGTTATCCGTGCATAAAGCCAGAGGAGGAAAGTAGACCTTAACGCCGATTTTCTTACAGGCTTTAATTAATCCTTCGCGCAGTTGTTTGTTTGCACTGACGCCGCCCGCAACGACTAAAGACTTATAGCCGGTTTTCTTAAGAGCTTTAACGGTTTTCTTGACGAGAACTTCAGTGACGGAATCAACAAAAGCTCTGGCAAGGTCATTTTTAAAGGATTGAGCTGATGGATCTTCAGCCAATCTAATGGTATTCATGACTGCGGTTTTTAAGCCGGAAAAACTGAAATCAAGGTTGTCGGCATGAAGCAGGGGTCGCGGAAGGTTAATGGCACCCGGAGTCCCTTGTTCCGCAAAGCGAGACACGGCTGGGCCTCCCGGATAGCATTCTCCAAGCGCCTGAGCGGTTTTATCGAATGCCTCCCCGACGGCATCATCTAATGTTTCGCCAAGCAGTTCATATTTACCGGGAGAAGCAACCTTCATAATTTGGGTGTGTCCTCCCGAGACGAGCAGGGCAATAAATGGGAATTTAAGATCTTCTCCGGCGAGCAGACAAGAGTAAAGATGCCCTTCCATATGGTGGACCCCGATGACGGGGATGTTTAACGCCAAACCGATAGCATAACCTACGGAGGTTCCCACCAAAAGAGCACCCGCAAGTCCCGGTCCTTCGGTTACCGCGACTGCGTCAATATCTTTTTTGGAGATGTTAGCTTCGGCAAGAACTTGATCAAGCAAAGGAATGATTCGTCTGATATGGTCACGGCTGGCGAGTTCGGGAACGACACCTCCATAGAGTTTGTGCATATCAATTTGTGAGTGAAGAGCTGCGCCGAGCAGTCCTTTTTCGGAATCATAAAGCGCTACCCCGGTTTCATCACAGCTGGATTCAATTCCTAAAATAATCATGTTTTTGCCTTATAAGAAGAGAGTCAATTCTAATCTTCTAAGAAAGTCCAAGGAACAGAATAATCTCAAAAGGTGAATTTCTTCTTCGTTACATAAAAAATACATATTCTCAAAAGAATCAAAGGAAAAAATTCTGAATTTGGATTACAATTGCAAACTTTCGAGTCATATAGAAGTCAGTTTGAATTTCTATAGTTGACTCAAACAAGTACACTTTTTAGTTAATTAATTTTAGTTTAGGTGCTAGATGCCCACTATTCGCGTTAAAGAAAACGAACCGTTTGAAGTTGCTCTCCGCCGCTTCAAGCGCACTATTGAAAAGAGCGGCTTGCTCACAGAGCTCCGCGCCCGTGAGTTTTATGAAAAGCCAACTGCAGAACGCAAGCGCAAAAAAGCCGCTGCTATCAAGCGTCACTACAAGCGTCTCCGCAGCATGATGCTTCCTAAGAAGCTTTACTAATCTTTTTTCGCAGATCTACGATGAGTTTAAAAGATCAAATTACAGCTGATATGAAAGCTGCTATGCGTGCTCATGAAGCAGCACGTCTTAGTACGATCCGTCTTCTGATGGCTGCTATTAAGCAGAAAGAAGTTGACGAACGCATCGTTGCTGATGATGCAGCTATCCAACAAATTATCGCTAAACTTATCAAACAAAGACGTGATTCTGTTGAGCAATACAGAGCCGGCGGCAGAGATGATTTGGCAGATAAGGAAGCCTTTGAGATTGAAGTTTTAAGTGCTTATCTTCCTAAGCAGATGAGCGATGAAGAGATCGCTGCTGTTGTTGATGAAGTGCTCAAAGAAAACGGACTCAGCGGTATGGCTGCCATGGGAAAGGCAATTGGCTTAATTAAACCTAAAGTAGCTGGAAAAGCTGATATGGGTAAAGTAAGCGCTTTAGTCAAAGCGAAATTAGCTCAGTAGTTTCTTTCTTACACCTATACAAGCCTCGTTGGGTAACGCCTTCGAGGCTTTTCTTTCAGAGGACGCACCGTGTTCATTGCTCAATCGTTTATAAAAGATTTGCTTGAAAGAGTAGATATCTTTGATACGATTAATCGCCGAATTACTCTCAAAGTAAAAGGCGAGAACGGATGGGCATGCTGTCCTTTTCATAACGAAAAAACCTCCAGCTTTTCCGTCAGCAGGCAGAAACAGTTCTATCACTGCTTCGGTTGCGGAGAACACGGGAATGCAATTTCATTCCTGATGAAGTACGAGGGCTTGGACTTTACCTCGGCCGTTGAGAAACTTGCTCAAGAAAACGGTTTGCAAGTCCGCTATGAAGGTAATCCGGTAAAGAGAAATCCGGAAGCTCCTCGCTTAGTGGATCTCATGGGTAAAGCTCAAGAGTATTACCGCTCGAAGCTTCAAACCAACCCATCAGCTCTTAAATACATAACTGACCGCGGATTGACGGCGGAAACTATTGAAAAATTCGGAATTGGATTTGCTCCTGACAACTGGCGCAATCTTTCGGAAATCTTTGGCTCGGCCAATACTAAATATTTAATCGAAGCAGGTCTGCAAAGAGAAGGAAAGAACGGCAACGAACCGTACGATTTTTTCCGTAATCGGCTGATGTTCCCGATCCGCAATGTGCGGGGACAAGTTATTGCTTTCAGTGCCCGTACCATGACGGGCGAAGAGCCGAAGTACATCAATACCGGTGAGACTCCTATTTTTAAAAAAGGAAGTGAAGTTTTTGGTCTGTACGAGGCTCAGCGCTTTATTCGAGAAAAGAATCGTGCGATTGTGGTTGAGGGCCAAATGGACGTCATTCAACTTTCTCAGGCCGGATTCAAAGAAGCTTGTGCTCCACTTGGAACGGCTATTCGCTCGGAGCATGTCGAAAGACTGCTGAAGGTAACGGATCATATTATTTTTTCTTTTGACGGCGATAATGCCGGAAGAAAGGCGGCCCGAAGAGCAATGGAACTGACTCTGCCTTTACTTAAAGAAGCGCAGAAAGCGTCCTTTTTGTTTCTTCC
This sequence comes from uncultured Turicimonas sp., assembly GCF_902477955.1. Classification (NCBI taxonomy): domain Bacteria; kingdom Pseudomonadati; phylum Pseudomonadota; class Betaproteobacteria; order Burkholderiales; family Sutterellaceae; genus Turicimonas; species uncultured Turicimonas sp. Next base: position 95,520 of record NZ_CABSJB010000001.1, read on the forward strand.
CGAAGGAGAGGATCCGGACAGCTATGTCAAAAATTACGGGGCTCCCGAATTTGAGAAATTGCTTTCTCAGGCCCAGCCGTTATCGTCGTATCTAATTGATAACCTCTCCGAGGGGCTTGATCTGAAAGTTCCGGAAGATAAGAGTGAGTTTTTATCGGCAGCCGCGCCCCTGGTTCGTTCGATATCTAATTCTTTGTACCGCAGTGCGGTTCTGAGTAATATCGCCAAGGCCGCGGGCGTCAATGATGTACGAGTTCTTGCTGCACAGCTGGGAGTTTCTTTGCCTGCGGCAGCTGCGGCCCCGGAAAGAAGGTTTCGAGGAGGAGGTTTCCAGCCTTGGATTCCTCAAAATGCAGCCCACTCGAACTACGGATTTCAAAAAAGAAGAGTAGCGCCGGAAAAGAACCGTCTTCTGAGAACGGTACTGAGAAATTTTGTTCTCTTTCCTCAGCTGGCAGTGCTTTATGAAAAAGCAGCGACAGAATTGTTTTCTACTATAGAAAATGAGACGGCTCAAACCATTCTCAGTCTCATAGCGATTATTTTCAAGGAGAGCGAAGACGGCTATTCAATTCAAAACTCTTTGATTTCAATCCCGGATCCGTTATCTCCTCAATTTGAAGAGACGGTTGAAGCCGCAAGATCTTTGATTCTGACGATTGTTTCGCTGGAAGAAGGCAAAGAAATGATTCAGGAAGAATTAATCCGCGGAAGAGATTTGGGCACCAATTATTTTGCGGCTGAAAAAGAGACTCAAACAATATTTTATAAATTTGAGTTAGAACACATAGAGGAAGAAAAGAAGAACTTGCTCTCCGGGGAATTGACGGAAGAGGATAAGGATCTTTTGAGGGTTTATCAAAACAAAGCCAAGCTTCTTAAAGCGCAAATCCAAGATTTAACGAAAAAGATCAGCAAGGATTTGCAATAGTAGAAATATTTTGTTACTAAATGAATTCTTGTTTGTGATATAATTAGAAGTTTCAGAGGTAATCTCTGAGTATTGTCGCCCAGGAGATCGCGAAAGATCGGAGGCATTTTAACCCTTAAGGAAGTTCTTGAGCAAAGCAGTAAAGGCCGAGAAAGGCAGCAGGTATGCGTATTAGCTTTGACAAAGAATGGAATTAAGGTATTGCTGCAAGTGTTCGTTTAGAAAAGAAACTTGTTATGCAAAGACAATTAGTCAAATTGAAGGTGAAAGAATGGCGACTGCCAAAAAATCTACTTCTACTAAATCAACTACAACAAAATCAACTACAACAAAAGCAGCTGAAGACAACGCAGAGAAAGTTGAGGCTGCAAAGGCCGTAAAAACCGCAGCAGCTGCAGAAACTAAACCTAAAAGAAGAACCACTAAAAAAGCCGTTAAGGAAGAAGAGACCGCAGCAGCAGTTGAAGCAACACCAGCTAAGTCTACCCGTAAGAGAGCAGTAAAAACTGCTGAAGCCGAAACTACAACAGCACCTGAGACAGCTGCAGAAGCAGCTCCAAAGAAGACTCGCGGCCGCAAGCCGGCAGTAAAGACAGCTGAGGCAGCTCCTGCAGAAGCAGCCGAGAAGAAGTCCACACGCGGACGCAAGAAAGCTGTTAAGGAGGAATCGCCTGCAGAGGATGTTGAAGCCGCTGAAGAGCCGGTAGTTAAAAAATCCACACGGGGCAGAAAGCCGAAAGCTGATTCTGCCAAAGCTTCTAAGACATCAAGAGCTTCCAAATCCAACGAAGACGATTTAGTTGGAGAAGCCGATGATGACGCCTATGATGAAGAGGTTGCGATTGCAGAAGCTTACGTGCCTCCAACATCACGCCGCGGCCGTGGAAAAGGTGCAAAAGACAAAGCCATGAAAGAGGCTATTTCCAGAAGCTTCAGTCATCATGACGAAGACAGTAAGGAAAACAGACTCAACAAGCTTCGTGCACTTATCCGCATGGGTAAAGAAAGAGGTTATTTGACTTACTCTGAAGTCAATGACCACATGCCGGAAAATATTGTTGAACCGGAACAGATTGACCAGATTGTTTCCACTCTGGCTGACTTGGGTATTCAGGTTTACGAACAGGCACCGACTGCTGATGATTTGTTGATCGGAGATTCTGTTCCGACAGCAACGGACGATGCTGCTGAAGAAGAAGCAGAAGCTGCATTGGCTACCGTTGACCCGGAATTCGGCAGAACAACTGACCCGGTCCGTCTCTACATGAGAGAAATGGGTTCCGTTGAATTGCTGACTCGTGAGGGCGAAATTGAAATCGCAAAGAGAATTGAGGATGGTCTCAAGCACATGGTTCATGCGATTTCCGGCTGCCCGACTACCATTGCGGAAATTCTTGAAATCGGACAAAAGGTTCGTGACGGTCAGATTCAGATTGACGAGATCGTAGACGGTTTGGTTGACGGTCTTGATGATGAAGTAATCAATCAGCCTGAAGACGATGACGAAAGTACCGATATCGGTGCTTCCGGTATGACTGCAGGTCAGCTTGACGAACTCAAGACACGAGTTCTCGAAAAGCTGGACCACTGCACCGCTTTGTATGAGAAGCTTAAAGAAGCCTATCAGAAAGACGGATATCGCTCCGAAGCTTACATCAAAGCTCAGAATGAAATCCAGGAAGAACTTCTTACCTTACGTTTTACAGCCAACACCGTTGAGCGTTTGTGCACTCTTCTGAAGACACAGGTTGAAGGGGTAAGGAAGGTTGAATCTCGTATTTACGACATCATGGTTAACAGAGCCAAGATGCCGAGAGACTACTTCCTTGACAACTTCTTCAGCAAAGAAACTCAGTTGGAATGGACGACCGCGGAAGCCAATTCCGGTAAGCCTTATGCTTCAGTGCTGCAGCGCAATCTTCCGGAAATCCAGCAGCTGCAGTCTCAGCTGGCTACCGTTCAGAACCAAGTTACCCTTCCTTTGAAGGATCTCAAGGATGTCTACAATCAAATGGCCACCGGCGAAGCAAAAGCCAGAAAGGCCAAGAGAGAGATGACAGAAGCTAACCTTAGATTGGTTATTTCTATTGCTAAGAAGTACACCAATAGAGGTCTTCAGTTCTTGGACTTGATTCAGGAAGGCAACGTCGGTTTGATGAAGGCTGTGGACAAGTTCGAATACCGCCGCGGATATAAGTTCTCTACCTATGCCACATGGTGGATTCGCCAGGCTATTACACGTTCCATCGCCGATCAGGCTAGAACCATTCGTATTCCTGTTCATATGATTGAGACCATCAACAAGATGAACAGAATTTCCCGCCAGATTCTGCAGGAAACCGGGGTTGAGCCGGATCCGTCAGTACTGGCTGAGAAGATGGATATGCCGGAAGATAAGATCCGCAAGATCCTTAAGATCGCCAAGGAACCAATTTCTATGGAAACTCCGATTGGTGATGACGAGGATTCACATCTTGGCGATTTCATTGAAGACGTTGGAACTGTTGCACCTGCCGAAGCAGCTCAGCATTCCAGCCTTCAGGAAATCACCAAAGAGGTTTTGGATTCTTTGACTCCGAGAGAAGCCAAGGTTTTGAGAATGCGTTTCGGTATTGAAATGAATACTGACCACACTCTCGAAGAAGTCGGCAGACAGTTTGACGTTACTCGTGAAAGAATTCGTCAGATTGAAGCTAAAGCACTTCGCAAGCTTCGTCACCCAAGCCGCGCTGAAAAGCTCAAGAGCTTCTTAGAAGGCGGCAGTGATTCATAATCATTGTTCTTAAATACAAAAAACCGAGACATCAAACTCTCGGTTTTTTGTTGCCGGCGGTTCGAGTATTACTTAGGCAGTCAAGAAGAGGAGGTCGAATTTTTCTGACAGACAGGTCGGAAAGATTCACTCAAATGTTACCCATAGTCAGTCCATCAGTCAGAATGTTGGATTTGAATGAATCGGTGACTTCTGATAAAATTCACGCTCTTTCGAGAAAAGATCAACTTTTCTCAGGCCCCATAGCTCAGTTGGTTAGAGCAGTCGACTCATAATCGATTGGTCACTGGTTCAAGTCCAGTTGGGGCCACCACTCTCCCACTTTTCTCCATTCATCATCACTCCTGAATATCACTCAGTAGAAAAGGCAATAAGAAAAAAAGTCGTAAATTTTGTGAGAATCTCGGTTTCGATCTACTTCTTTTCTGTATATCCGACTTCTTTGAGCCAATTTGAAATGAGCCTGGGAGCTGACGATGTTTGAGAGGAGTGGATCCACAAACTGCGTGGAAGAAAGTCACCTTTTGGAATCAGTCGGTGAGCATCGCGTTCAACTCTGGATATTCCGCTGCTGGCACTCGAGACAATAAGTCCCAACTTTTTTCCTTCCAACTCATTGGCATTGTTATATAAAAAAGTTTGCATAGGCGCTGCCATCTGACTCCACCAGAGAGGCGTTCCTATAATGATGAATTCATAGGAAGAAAAATCTATTTTTGTAGGTTCAATGGGAGGATAGGATTTTGAATCATTTGGATTTCGACGAATTCTATCGATTAAATCACTTCCGAGTGAATAGTTATTGGCGGCATAATTAAGTCCTTTTTGCATTGGTTCGACCTTAACCAGATCAGCTCCTGTTTCAGCCTTAACAGTTTCGGCAATCTTTTCAATATTTCCGCTGAAACTATAGAAGATCATCAAAGTTTTGGCTTCGGCATAAGAGACAGCCGTACTTAAACCTAACAATGCGGTAATTAATAATTTTTTCATAGATTAATCTCACAGTCATAAGAGTAAAAAAATTAGATTTCTTTAACGAGATATTTTCTGTTTCCTGCTCCAATTGAAGATAAGTATTCCAGCTGGAGGAATCCTCTGTCGATTTTGACTTTTGTTGAGTACCGGTCATATTTTTCCGGTTCTAGCCCGTAAATGAGATCGACAGCTGCCTGATCTGCCGCCAGAAGGTCTAATGAACCAACTATGCCAAGAGAGCCGTTGTTGACCTTTGTTCCTTCCAGAGGTTGTACTGAAATGTCGGATAACACATTGATGAAAAGAAGACGGTTCCCCATCGCATCATGAATGCCTTTGGAGGCATCCGCTAACCTCCTAAAAAAGCCCGGATCGCGCTGAACGCTATGACTGTGAACTTGAGTCTTTCCTTCTCCGCTTGCAAGACCAATACCTACGTTCTTGCATGCTCCGGAGAATCCGGCGAAGCTAGGAATCCTAAAGTTAGCCGTGACGGCTACGCAACCGTATTCTTTCAAAAGTGCTGTTGGAACTGAGATCTCTTTCAGCTCTTTACCGCCATCAATTGGAACGAAAGTAAATTCACTGTTACGGTCAAGGATATCAAGCTGAGTAGGAGATATGCCTTGGGAAGTAATGGCTCGAATATTTCCAGGGGTATTGCCTCTTCCCGACGGATAAAGAGAAGCATAGTTGCACTCTACGAACTTACTGTTAGGAATATGCTTTTGGAGCGCTTTCCATAGTTCTCGATTATTGTCGACATCATCACCGTGAAGCTTGATTCCTGTAAGGCCCCCACGGTCAGGAATTCCGGCATCCTTTCTTAATCGGTCATAAATGTCGATGAAGTTGTTTGAGCTGACATTTTTTGCAAAGTACACAACAGGCAAGTCTTGAGTATTTGAATGTGAAGTATCTGCGGCAAATACTGACCTTTCTAAGATAGGGAGAGTGCAAGTGGCTAAGAGTAAAGTTCTACGCGATATTCCCTGGTTTTCTTTCATGACATTCGTCCTTCCAAAATGATTTGGCCTCAAGGAAATGAAAAAGGTTGCGTCTCTTCTATTCAAAAGTTGAAGATTTTCCTAACGAGGATAGTGAAACAGTAGGCAGCTGAAGGAAGGATTGCTGAATTACCGTTTTATCTCCAAACTGAATTCAAATCATTTGAAAGAAGATGAAATCTTCAGTCCTTGTTTGGACTTATCTTATGGAACCGTGAGAAAAATATCCAATGATTTGTTTTCATAAGCATTCATACCTAAAACGCATAAATAACTGTCCTAGCAGAAGGCTAAAGGACGAGCTTGTTTTGAGCTTGAAAGAACTTTCGCTTACACACTTTCTTGATTCCTTGATTTCATGAGCAGTAACCTTAATTAGAAGAGCCGTCAGAGCCGTTTCCTTTGTTCAACTAAATATCCAATTCTGCTAAAATTTTTAGATTGTCTGCCTTTATAAGACACCTATAAATTTGGAAAAATCAATGTCAGAATTAACTAAATTTCCCGGAGCTTTTACAGCCCCTATTCAAAGTGAAAATGGTCCTATCTACGTATTAGGCCACAAGAACCCCGATACAGATTCAATCGTCGGTGCAATTGCTGCTGCTAATCTTTACAAAGGCAGAGGCTATGATGTCAAGCCGGTTGCTCAAGGAAAACCAGCTCCTGAAACAGCTTTCGTATTAGAAAAGTTTAATTTAGAAGCTCCTGAAGTTATTTCCAGCGTTGCAGGCAAAGATTTCTTCTTGGTTGACTACGCAGACCTCAAACAAGCTCCTGAAGACTTCAAAGAAGGAAGACTTCTTGGAATCGTTGACCATCATAAACTTGGTGATGTAAGTTCCGATTCTCCTTTGGAATGCTGGATTTGGCCGGTTGGATCATCCAACACTATCCTCAAAGTCATGCATGACTTCTATGGAGTTGAGCTTCCAAAGAACATCGCCGGTGCAATGTTGTGCGCCATTCTTTCCGATACTTTGATTTTTAACAGCCCGACAGCTACTCCATTGGACAAAAAAGTTGTTGAAGAGTTGGCTAAGATTGCTGAAGTTGAAGATATTGAAGCTCTTGGCATGGAAATGTTCAAGGCAAAGAGCAATCTCAATGACACTCCAAAGGCACTTCTTAACCGCGATTTCAAAGATTTCGAAATGGGTGAAAAGAAGATTGGCATCGGTCAGTTGGAACTCATTGCTGAAGATATGGTTACTCCTGAACTTAAAGCTAAACTCATTGAAGAAATGGACAAGGCTAAAGAAGAAGGAAGAGATGACGTTGTTTTGGTCATCACTGACATTCTCAAGAAAGGTTCCAGATTAATGGTTGTCGGACCTGACGCTGCTTCCATCGCAGAAACTTTAGGCGCAGATGCTGATATGTGGATGGATGGTGTTTTGAGCCGTAAGAAACAGATTGTTCCACCATTACAGAAAAAATTCGCTTAATCATTTCTAGCTTAAGGCCTGCCTCCGTGCAGGTCTTTTTCGAAGAGCGGAAATGTTGTCAATCTTCGAAAAAGATTAAGCAGTAGTTAAAATCGGTTGGCTAGACTTGGTCAACTTTGATAGAGAAAAGAAATATGACTTCAAAAAAATGCGTTATTGCTACTAGAGAGAGCCCATTGGCTCTTTGGCAGACCAAGTTTGTTCAATCACTCCTCAAAGAAAAATATCCTGATCTGGATGTTGAATTATTAGGCATCACCACAAAAGGAGACAAAATCCTCGATGTGACACTTTCCAAGATCGGAGGCAAAGGTCTCTTTGTTAAAGAACTTGAAGTCGCAATGCTTGAGAAAAAGGCAGATCTTGCCGTTCATAGTTTGAAAGACGTACCGATGGTACTTCCGGAAGAATTTGAACTCGGAGCCGTTCTTAAAAGGGAAGATCCGAGAGATGCATTTGTTTCCTCGAAATATAACAGCCTTGAAGAGATGCCTTACAACGCCGTTGTCGGCACAGCCAGTTTGAGAAGAGAGCTGATACTTCGTGCTAGATTTCCTCACTTGAAAGTTAAAACTATCAGAGGAAATGTGGGCACTAGACTTGCCAAACTTGATAACGGCGAATTTGATGCTCTTGTTATGGCAACGGCAGGTCTCAAGCGCCTTGGCATGACTGACAGAATTAAGACAATTATTCCTGCTCCATTGTCTTTACCTTCTCCCGGACAAGGTGCTATCGGCATTGAAATCCGAAAAGGGGATAAGGAAACTGCTGAATTGATATCCTTCCTTAACAACGAAGAAACACGTCTTTGCACCAGAGCTGAGAGAGAAGTTTCTCGCGCCTTGGGCGGTTCTTGCCAGGTTCCTTTGGCTGCCTATGCAACAATCGATGGAGACCAAATGCACCTACGCGCTTTGGTGGGCAATCACAAGACCGGAGAACACATAAAGGCCGATGTCTTCGGTCCGGCAAATGAACCGGAAAAGAATGCTCAGAAAGCACTGCGCATCCTTAGAGAAAATGGTGCTGAAGAACTTTTGAAAGAAGTTTTAGAAGAAAAATAAAATTGTTTTTTCCTTCTCGATTGATAGAAGGAAGAAAAGTTCTTTCCTGTTCTAAAGAATTGAGAACATTTCAGTTTCCAAGTTCTGAACTTGCCTGAGCTGTTCTCAAAGTTTTCTAAAGTCGGCTTTTCTGTATGCTTTCTCTCCAAGGAAGTTCCGTTGTGTATTAAAAGCAGGCAGAGCGCTGAAACAGGATCAGCATTCCGATACCGAAAGACAAGCTGACCTAGATCCTCGATTATCCGATTGACTTAGAAGTTGTTTTGGGAGATTCTCGATGAAGAAAGTTATTTTGACTAAACCTGGAAATGCTTCAAAAGAGATTTCTAAACAGCTGGAAAAGGCTGGTTTGCCAAAAGATGCGCTATTAGTTTGGCCTGCTTTTTCTTTTCGTAAGCCTGACGCTCCTGACACGAAAACTATTCTCAAAGAGGCAGACTTAGGAGCTGTCCTTGTCGTCGTTAGTCCGACGGCGGCTCAATTCCTGTATGACCAACTTCCAAATTTGCCTAAGGATTCTCAATTTGCGGCTGTTGGAGAGCCCACAGCTAAGAAAATCGAAGCACTTTATAAACCTATTAAACCCGTAATTTTTCCGTCTGGAAGCGTCGACGTGAGCGGCAGTGAAAGGCTGTTCGAAGTATTCGAGGCTATGGGTTTGCCTGAAAGGGTCGTGATAGTTCGGGGACAAACCGGCCGAGAATATCTCTACGAAGCTTTACAGAAAAGAGGAGTCTCAGTAAGTAAGGCGGTTATTTATGAACGGGTTCCTTTTCAACTTTCAGTCTCGGAAAAAGCAAAAGTTTCTCCATCGGATGCTCTTATTGTTTTGGTTACCAGTACGGATGCAGTCAATCATTTATGGGAAAACTTGGGACAAGAATTTGTGGACTCTTTAAAAAAGGCAGTCTATTTTACAATTCACCATCGGATTGCCGAACGCCTTAAGAGCCTGGGTGCTGAGAAAATCACGATTTATGATTCAGCTAAAGATAATATTGTTCAGCTTATTGCAGATACAGCTTCTTGAAAGATTCCAACTAAAAAATCCTGAGAAGAAGGCTCAGTCTCTAAAATAAACGGATATTCTTTTGGATAAGAAAAGATGAAAACTTCCATTGCATTGTTTCAAATGAACTCCGTCTTGGGAGACTTTGAAGGAAATAAAAACAAAATTCTTAGTTTTTGTCTATCGCATAAAGACTGCGATATCGTTGTAACCCCAGAGTTATCGTTATGCGGCTATCCTCCGGAAGATCTCATTTTCCATAAGAGCTTTCTCCTTTCTTGTTTTGAGACAGCTCAACAATTAGTGGAGAGCTCAAAAGAATTTCCGAATATTCATCTTTTAGTTGGTCTTCCGGTTCAGGAAGGAGAAAAAATCTTCAATGAAGCTTTCCTCATCAAGAACGGACAATTATTAGGCTGCTATAAAAAACGCAATTTACCTAACTACGGTGTTTTTGACGAAAGAAGATACTTTACCGCAGGAAAAAACAGCGAACCTCTCGTGTTTGATGTAAATGGAACCAGGTTCGGAGTCAATATCTGTGAAGATATTTGGCATGCGGAAGCTCCGGCGTTGGCAAAGAAAGCCGGAAGTGAAGTCCTTTTGATCCTCAATGCTTCTCCGTTTGAGAAATACAAAAGGGAGCAAAGAATTGAATGCGTAGAAAAGAATGTCTGCGCTCAAGGGATGGATGCCGTATATGTCAATGCATGCGGTGCCCAGGATGAAATTATCTTCGACGGTTTCTCCTTTACCCGTGCCAAAGACGGTAAGGGCAGAGAAATGTCCGGCTTTGAAGCGTCCTCTATGCTTGCGGAAGCCGAGCACGGAGGACTCTTAGAAACCTCCTCCTTTGAGATTTCTCAAGGAATCGCTGATCTGTATTCCGGCTTGGTCTTGAGCTTTAAATCTTATATAGAGAATAACTCCTTCAAGGGTGTTGTTTTAGGGCTGTCAGGAGGAATTGACTCGGCTTTGGTCCTGAAAATTGCGGTAGATGCGGTTGGTGCCGATAAGGTTGAAGCCGTAATGATGCCGTCCAAATTTACTTCGGATATGAGCAAGACGGATGCCGCTGAATTAGCTTCCCGCTTAGGAGTTAAGTACTCCGTTATTTCCGTCGAACCAATGTACTTGGCTTTTGAAAACGCTCTAAAAGAGGAGTTCAAGGGATACGGCAGAGACTTGACCGAAGAGAACCTTCAAGCTCGTATTAGAGCCGTTATTTTAATGGCCATCTCAAATAAAAAAGGTTTAATGCTTGCTTCAACGGGCAATAAGAGTGAAATGGCCGTAGGATACTCAACACTATATGGTGATTTGGCAGGCGGCTTCTCCGTGATTAAAGACGTCTACAAAACGGAGGTCTATGCCATTTGCCATTGGATCAATAAGGTTTCTCCGAACCCGGTATTTCCCGAGAACATTCTTACGAGAGCCCCTTCGGCTGAACTCAGAGAAAACCAAAAGGATCAAGATAGTCTTCCCGATTATCCGACATTAGATGCGGTTTTAAAGCTTTATCTGGAAGAGAAGAAGGCTCTTCAGGAGATCGTTCAGCAAGGATTTGAAGAAGAAACCGTTAAAAAGATTATTAGGATGGTGAAAAGAGCCGAATATAAGCGTCGTCAAGGCCCAATTGGTCCTAAAATGACAGGTATGGCTTTTGGGAGAGATTGGAGATATCCCATCACCAATAAATATGAAGAATAACTTTAGAAATCAAATAGGAGTCCACAGTGAAACAGGTAGTAGCCATTATTAAGCCTTTTAAACTTGATGAAGTACGTGAAAGCCTTGCAGAGATTGGCGTTCAAGGGATGACAGTATCGGAAGTTAAAGGTTTCGGAAGACAAAAAGGTCATACTGAGCTTTACCGCGGTGCAGAATACGTAGTTGATTTCCTTCCAAAAATGAAGATTGAGTGCGTAGTGGATGACGCTCTTGTGGATTTAGCTATTGACGCTATTATGAAGGCCGCCCGTACAAACAAGATTGGCGACGGCAAGATTTTTGTGATGCCGGTTGAAGAAGTTATCCGCATCAGAACAGGCGAAACAGGAAACGCCGCTATCTAAAAGAAAAAGTCCGCATCTCGCGGACTTTTCAATATCTTTCACGAATTAAGGTGCGGACAGCAAGACAAGCAGCGCACCTTCACCTCCGTCATGTTCAGGGGCTTGCACAAAAGCCAAAACCTCTTTTTTCTGAACGAGCCAGACGGGAACTTTCTCTTTCAAGACAGGTTTTCTTCCAACAGAACCGAAGCCTTTTCCATGAATGATCCGAACGGCTCGATGGCCGGCCTTTCTTTGCTCATTCAGAAATAAAACTAAAAGCTGTTTGGCCTCATCCGAGGTATAGCCATGAAGGTCAAGAGAACCTTTTATGGACCATTTGCCTTGGTGAAGAAGCTTCGGGACATTCGGAGCCACGCCTTTCTGGTAATAAGAAATCCGATCGTCGCTGGCTAAAAGATGTTCAATACCGATTTGATCTGACAAAGAGTCTTCAAGCACTGCCTGATTATCCTTGTGAGTCTGTAAAGGTAAAGGAGCAGGCTTCGGACGATTAATGTCTGCTAAGTTTTTAGCGTAAGTCTGTTTGGAAACACCTAATTTTGACATTTCCTTTTCAAAGAACACTTGCTGTGCATGGCGTTCTTTCTTACGTTTTTCTTCTTCGAGACGCAGCCGTTCTCTTTCTTCAGCCTGCTTCTTCAATTCGTCCTTCAGTGAAAGAAGGGACGATAGATCTTTACCTTTCATCGTTGTTTTATGCCTTTCCGTTAGATTCCAGGAAGTTTAAGGCATCAAGGGCAGCCATGCAGCCGGAAGCTGCGGAAGTAATAGCCTGTCTGTATGTCTGGTCTTGCACGTCGCCGGCAGCAAAGACGCCAGGAACGCTAGTGGCCTGAGAAGTCTTAGTAGCAGTGCCCTTAGTAACGATGTAGCCGTTTTGAAGTTCTAATTGGCCTTCGAACAAGTCAGTGTTTGGTTTATGACCGATGGCGATAAAGACACCCATAACCGGAATATCTTCAGTCTGGCCGGTCTGAACATTCTTGATGCGGACGGCAGTAACTCCTGTAGCATCGCCCAAAATTTCATCGAGAGTGCAGAACTCGTGGAGGACGATCTTGCCTTCAGCGGCTACTTTCTTCAATCTGTCGACCATGATCGGTTCGGCACGATACTTATCGCGGCGGTGGATCATGTGAACCTTGGAAGCGATACCGGACAAATAAATGGCTTCTTTAATAGCAGAGTCGCCGCCTCCGACAATAGCAACTTCCTGGTTTTTGTAGAAGAAGCCATCGCATGTTGCGCAAGCAGAAACGCCTTTGCCTTTGAAAGTTTCTTCGCTTGGAAGACCTAAGTATTTAGCGCTGGCGCCGGTTGCAATAATGAGGGCGTCGCAAGTGTAATCACCATTATTGCCGGATAAACGGATCGGAGTTTCGTTGAGGTGAGCAGTGTGAATTTCATCAAAAACAATCTTTGTTTCAAATCTTTCTGCTTGCTCAAGCATTCTTTGCATGAGGGCCGGTCCCATAACTCCTGCAGGATCTCCGGGCCAGTTATCAACTTCTGTGGTGGTCATTAATTGGCCACCCTGTTCCATACCTGTAATGAGAGTAGGTTTCAAATTGGCTCTGGCAGCGTAAATAGCAGCGGTATAACCGGCAGGACCTGAACCGAGAACTAATACTTTGGAGTGTTCAACAATGGTGGACATTGATTTGTTCCTTTAAGATGTAAACTTTATAGGAACGAGATTATAAGTACTGTCGATAGAAATAATAAATGGACAGACAGCAGGTAGCACGCAATGAGTAATTCGATAAGTCAGAGTTTCCCGCCTTCAGGCATTGAGGTTTTTCGCCGTAAAGGTAAAGACGAACCCTCAAATGTTTCGAAAATTTTCGGTTCCGTCCTGTTTATTCTGTCACTTGTAGGAACAGTTTTTCTTACGCTGTCTTTGGCCACCTTCAGCGGTATGGATCCGGGATTTTCCATGGCCAACAGTTTTTCTCGAATCAGCAACGTTTTCGGAGTAGTCGGCGCTTGGGTTGCAGATTTGTTGTATTTGCTATTCGGCTGGTCGGCTTGGCTGCTTGTTGCCGGGGCTCTTTTTACCTTGATTCGTTCCGGACAGATGTTTTTTAACGGCATTTATCCGTATAAGTATCCCAACGGCTTGCGAGTTATTGCTTTTTTTCTGCTTATCGTCGCGAGCAGCACTCTCTTTTTTTTAAGGCTTCATTCTTTTTCTTCTGATTTGCCGGGTACTTCAGGGGGTGCAATCGGAAGTGCCATCGGGACCGCTCTTTTAACTGCAGTGGGCCTTAATATCAGCACAATTATCGCAGCCGTTTTAGTCGTACTGAGTTTCGGAATCTTCTTCAATTTTTCTTGGATAGAGCTGATGGAAGGTATCGGAAAAGGATGCGAATCTGTCTTGATGCGGTTTAGAAAGACACAAGAGACAAAAGAGGACGAAGAGGAGGGGATTGCTCAGCGCAAACTCAGAGAGGAGAAACTCAGTCACAGCCGTGAGACCGCTCCGGCCGAGAAATTGGCACCTCGTAAAGTCCCTGTTCCTACAATTCCTAATAAGGTGGAACGCAGTTCTATTAGAGAGATTAAAAAAGACCCGATCATCATTACTCATCACTCCGTTACTGAACCAATTCCTCCTGAGCCCGAACAAACAAAACTCGAGTTTGAAGAGACTCCAAATACTGACGCGTTGCTGGCTGGTCAGGTTCCTCCCGAACAAGAACAAAAAGAAGACTTTGTTCTTCCGACTTCCAATTTGCTGGAAGTGCCGCCCTACGATCGCCCGCAAATCAGCGAGGAAGAAGTTACGTTTACCTCTGACAGAATTGAACATATCTTGGCTACTTACAAGATTAAAGCCAAAGTGTTATCTGCGATGCGAGGCCCTGTCATTACGCGCTTCAAGGTGCAGCCCGGTGTCGGCATCCAGTCAAGCCGTTTCGTTAAGGTCTCTAAGGACTTGGCTCGAGGATTGGGACAGCCGAGCATCCGTGTTATTGAGAACTTGCGTGAAGTCGACTGTCTGGGTTTGGAAGTTCCGAATCCACCCGGCGCCGTGCAGATGATTTATCTTAGTGAAATTATCGGCAGCAACACCTTTAAGCTTGGAAAATCAAACTTAACATTAGCCTTGGGTAAGAACGTACAAGGTGACCCGGTCACTATTGATCTGGGCAAAGCTCCACACTTGCTTGTTGCCGGTACTACAGGTTCCGGTAAATCCGTCGGCATCAATGCCATGATTCTGTCGATGCTGTTTAAGAATACGCCGGATGAGCTGAAACTGATTTTGATCGATCCGAAAGAAGTTGAATTTGCGCCGTACGAAAAGATTCCGCATCTTCTTACACCGGTTATTACTGACATGATCCAGGCTGCCCACGCTCTGGACTGGGCCGTCCGTGAGATGGACAAGCGTTACAAGCTTATGAAGGCAGTGGGCGTAAGAAATTTTGCAAGCTTTAATGAAAAGATTGATCAGGCAAAAGAGGACGGTACATTTATTCCCAATCCGTTCAGCCTGACACCTGAGCAGCCTGAGCCTCTGAAGAAACTGCACTACATCGTCATTATCATCGATGAGTTGGCTGACTTGTTGATGACTAACGGCAAGCAGGTTGAAGGTTCTATTATGCGTTTGACCCAGAAGGCCAGGGCTGCGGGCATGCATTTGATTTTGGCTACTCAAAGACCGAGTACTGACATTGTTACGCCGATTATTAAAACGAACTGTCCGTCGCGCATTAGCTTCCAGGTTTCTAACCGCTATGACTCTATGACAATTCTCGGCGAACCGGGTGCCGAGGAACTGTTAGGCCGCGGCGATATGTTCTACATGAATCCAAGTACGCCGCTTCAGAGAGTGCACGGTGCGAATGTAACAGATAAAGAAATCGATGCTGTAACAAGCTTCATCAAAGCTCAGAGAGAACCTGAATATACCGACGGCGTGACAGATGCTCCGGAAGAAGAAGGAATGCCTGAGGATGAAATTGCGGCAAGACCGCCCGGAGGCGAAGGGGATCCTTTCTACGATCAGGCCGTGCAGATTGTCCTAGAGGACGGCAAAGCCTCGATTTCTTATCTTCAGAGAAAGCTGGGTGTCGGCTATAACCGCGCGGCTAAGCTTATCGAAGCGATGGAAGAAGCCGGTATCGTATCCAAACCTACAAGTACCGGAAAACGTTCGATTCTCAGAGGCCGAGAGTAGTTTTTATAAGATGCTCTGAAGGCTTGAGAAGAAAAAGTTGAAATGAATCTTGGCAGCCGTCTTTGCTGGAGACGGCTTTCTCACGGAAGGCAGAGAGCTTTGGGCTCTCTGTTTACCATTAAGTCCGTCGATTTTTTTGAGTGCGCTCGATTACTGAATACGTAAAGAAGGAATCGACGGCTCTCATGGAGTTCAAGCGAACTTTGTGCCGGTTCCTTGTTAATGCTCATTGGAATTCGAACAAGCTTTTTCTATGGATCTCCCAAATCCAACCGAATTCCGGAAAAACCGGCTTACCTAGGACATCATTGTTTTCGTCGATCCAGTGAGCTCCGTTAAAGCGAATTTTTTCCAGGCAAGATTGGATATCGAGGACTTCCTGAGGGCGCAGAGAAGCGTTTTCGTTTAATTCAGAAATACAGATTGGCAATGTTTCACCAACTGCAAAACCGATATTTAAAGGCTCGATCCAGAGAATAGATTGTTTTTCCGTTTGCTGAAAACTTCCAAGCGGTCTGTTGTCTTTGCCGATTTCACCAAGCATTTTCAGCAAATTTAAGCTTGGATGCGGCAAGAAGAACAGCAAATCGGCACAAGTTTGCAGAGATAAAGAATCAGAAGGAGTGCAGAGTTTGGCACCGTTTTCTTCCAAAATAGTCTGACTCAAACCGAATGTGGTATTGAAATCGAACGGAACGGACTCTGCAGAATCTTCAAAAAGGTAGCAGGACCGAACAGTCAAATTCTGAACCGGCCGGAGCAAAATTTTTTGAAAGTCTAAAAGAGCTTCCCGACGGGCATCTCCATTTTTATCCATACAAATGGTATTGATGGTCCTCAGAACGCTATCGAAAGCTTTTTTCTCCTGGGGTTCTCCAATTTTTTGCCAAATCTTCTGAAACATTCAAAACCTCTTTATTCTCAGCAAGTATAAATGTCATTCCAAGAACTCGACAAATCAGCAGGCGTCAGTGTTGCAGACTGGTGAACAATACGAAACCGGTTGTAACTATTTTGCGTACTCTATAATTTCCCTCACTTTTTAAAGAATGTGTAAATGAGGGAAATAATGCCTATTCGTCACGCAACTATCAATGATGTTCCGGAACTTGCCAGGATTGAAGGCGCATCCTACCCCGCAGCCGAAGCAGCTTCAGAGGAAAGAATCCGTTCCAGAGTCGCCGTGTATCCGGATTATTTTTGGCTGATGGAAGAGGATGGTTCAACTAAAGGTTTTATATGCGGCTTAGTTTCTGATCAGGAAATATTAGTGGACGATATGTTTGCGGATACTTCTTTTCATAATCCGGACGGCAAATGGCTTTTATTGTTCAGCGTGGTCACAGATCCTGCTTTCCGTCATCAAAAGATTGCTTCTAGAATTATGGAAAAAGTTTTAGAGGATACGAAGAAGAGGGGAAAGACCGGCGTTATTTTGACATGTAAGGACAAACTCAGAGACTTTTATTCTCGTTTTGACTTTGTTGATGAAGGCGTTTCAGTTTCTACCCACGGCGGAGACAAGTGGTATCAGATGCGTTTGGTATTTCCCAGATAGTTACCTTTGACTTTCATGCTCACTTTCCTATATGGCAGTGAGCTTAATTTTTTGACGTTTCTCCACTAGTGTCTTTTTTATCTTTTGTCGGGTCTGAGTTTGCCTTATCTTTATCTGCCTTATCGTCTTTGTGCTTGTCGTCAGTCTTTTGGTTAGAGTCAGACTGAGATGGGGTGGACTCAAGCTGTTTGACATAAGCCTCACCGGAGACATCGGTTGTGACTTTTTGGAACGTACCGACGATATTGGTTACGTAGACGGTGAACATCGGGATCATCAGCATTCCGAAGACTGCTTCAAAAACCGAGAGAATTTTTCCAATAGGGGTTACAGCCTGAATATTGGAACCGACGGTGACTGCTTCCATCGTTGCCCACCAAAGAGCGTCGCTAAAGTTTTTGACAAGAGGGTTAATATTTACTTCACAAACATAAAACACAAGACTTCCCAGATATACGCAAGTCACGAGAATTACTAAGTAAGTGACGAAGATTGTTGATGTTCTGCTGAAAGTAAACCATCCAACAACGATTACTAAGGCATAAACGCTGCGGATAAGAGGAATAAATCTAAAAACATAAGATAATTCGCTTGGGATCTGCCAGTTAAAGCATGAGAAGACGGTCAGATACGGAATACATACCAAGAAAAGTAAGATGTATCGAAAAAGATAGCGGCCCTTATGTTTAGTTAGAAAGAACTCAATACTCAAGTCAATGAGGAAAAAAATACAAACCCAAAACTGAATTTCCATATAGATTGGGCTTGCATAGAAGGGGTCGTTGAACTCAAAGGTATCGTAAGAGATGGAGCCAATGAGAATCAGAGACAAAATTAGGATGAAGATCCTCAGGACACCCTGAAAGTTCAATCTTTTTTCTTCAAATTTAGTCCAATTAATTGCCATATCCTCGAAGCAAAGAATCCTTTAAGTTCTAACTACAGACAGGATAACAAAGAGAAAAAAAGGCGGGTCTTTGAGGTGACTTAAACGGGAAGTTGCGTTTTTACAACAAAAAACACAAAAAAGAGTCAAATAAGTTGCAATTTTAATTTTACGTTGATAGAATTCTCGAATCGTTGCCCGGGTGGTGAAATGGTAGACACAAGGGATTCAAAATCCCTCGCCCAACAAGCGTGAGAGTTCGAGTCTCTCCCCGGGCACCAGAACCAAAAATAAAAGATCGTCAAATAGACTAAAACAAAGTACAAAATTTCAATAAAATCCTTAAAAATCAAGGCCTTTTTCATATCAATCGAGATTTTTATTAGTTAAAGACGCCCAAAGAAAACAAAAGAAAATCAAGATAAAGTTTATGGCAAAATTTATGGCATGGATTTTGTGCCTGAATCTTGAACTTTACTAAACTAGATTTATCTCTCAAAATCTTTTAGCCGGATCCCTCAAACCCCTTATCCAGAGCCAGCTTTAGCCGTTTTTTTGGAAGATATGTCTTTGTTTCTAGAGATAAATTTCCATATCTAGTGTATCCCTCCCTATGCTTTTTCAAACTCTTTTAAATGAACTTCTTCCGTTATTAGTTCAGAAAACCCAAAAATCTTTTTAAGTTCTCAGGTAAAAAAAATGGGGTGGCTTCGTTTTAAAACGCATAAGCAGCGAAACAGTTGGAAGAATTCTTGATGAAAATACGGGTTAACCTTTCAATAAAGCGCTCAGAGCCAGATCTTTGCAGATAACTGGCCCATTAGTATTACTTCGTGCGGACTAGGCACAACATGACTACGATAGCTAAAACGGTATCAATTTTTAAATCGCCGTTCTAAACTACCACAAGTTGTGACCCTGAATTCCGGACCTGCTAGGTGATAAATCTAGGAGGTTCTTTGATTCCTATGGCTTCCAAAGTTAATCTTATTTTCTTTGGAATTAAGTCCCAATAAATCTGAATTCCCGCTCCATATCGTGACGGACCAAAACGATGCTGTTCAATTCATCGATAATCCTAGGCGTATCCAAGTTTTTTTGTGTGTTCTAACCGCTTTTGAAGAATCAGAATTCTCTCTTAAGAGGATTCTGCCATCGCTATAGCGCAGAGAAAGAAGCCCTCTCTGATTTTCTCCTTTGTCCGAAACTTTGAACTCAATCTTTATGGGACGACATACTAAAGAAGCTAACGCCAAAGAATCCTCGCGTGGCGCTCCTTTTGGATTGACAGCAGAGAAAAACACTTACCGGTACGTTGGGGACGCGGGTTATAAAGCCGAAGTCGGTACCGATATAAGAGCTTTCCCGATAGAGGCAGACCACGGGGCGCGATGCGGCGGCAGCCATATATTTTTCTCGCTTCAGGCTTCTCAGAAGCAGACAAAGCAAACATGAAAGCCCAACAAAAGAAAATCGAAACCCAGAAAGGTTTCTTAATGGACTATACCTTCGCTCAGGCTTCAGCTGATACAGGCGTGGGCGTTTCAGAGAAGAGGAATATATCTTGAGATGTTTGGATGTGACTCTGTCGTGAGGGAGCTCCAGAGGCAAATTGAAAAAAATGAGAAAAAGGTTCCGGAATTCAGAAAAGGAAAAGGACAACAATAAACAGACCGATGATCCAAAATGCGAGCTGGGCGAGAACCGAGACAGTACCGAAAAAAGTCGACAAGAACGGATGTTCATTTACGAATCTATCGTGATCCTTCTGAATCTCGTCTAACAGCTGATGTCGTTCTTCTCGACTGCGAGTAACAGGGCAGAACATATTTGTCTCCTCCTCTTCTCATTTTAACAACTGCATACGTATAGGTAAATGAAAAAATGTCCACAAAATACGAGGTAATCTTCCCGATCGGGGCGGAGGAGAGCAAATTTGCCAATAGTTTAAAAAAGCTTCTAGCAATATCCGCATGGCATTAGGTGATATACCGGCGCTCTCTCAAAGGGGCGGCAAAAACTGAAAATTTACTTAGCCTTTAGCTGTCTCAATCGTCTCCCAAACAAAATTTTGAGTGTCCCTTAACATCAGAATACTCAGGGATGCTTAACTTGATTAAATCCGGAGCAGTTATTGTCTCTCCTATTTTTGCCTACTGGCTAGGTTTAGCTAATGGGAAAAATTCCGAGGAACTTAAACATGCCCGTGCTGAAATATCAACGCTCACCAGAACGGTTCAGGAATTCAAAACCAAACAGACGAACGATGCGGTTGCTTTGGCTCAGCTTCGTGTTGATGAGTCTGTTTCTCGTTCTGAACTTGAGCGGATGCGCGGTCAGATCTCAGAGCTTGAGCGAAAAGCCAAAAGCGACGCCGATCGGCAGCGTAATCGATGCCTCAGACTGGCAATTGAGGGTAAGGAACTACTCGAAGAAGCTTCAAGAGCAATTAAATTCTGCGAAGAAAATCACAAATAACTGAGCCTTGGTAGGAGGATCCTTGCCTGTTAGTGAGAAATTAGGAATTTGAACCCAGTCTTCTTTGGCGCTCCTCCTCTATCAAGTGCTTGGCGTTCTTTTCAGAAACTACCTTTTTCCCTGTCTTCAACTCAATTTTTCTTCTAGCATCACCAGCTATTTTTCCACTAGTTTTAGCAATTTCCTTATTTTCTTCTATATCAACCGGATTTTGTGAACGTGTGATTTCTGTTGCAGTTGCCTCAGCCAATGTTGTTAAAGCCGACTCAACCAACGTCATATTGTCTCTAAGGTTTTCTTTTGTGAGCCCTTTAATCGTTTTATGTTGTTTAATACTCACTTCAAAGGTTCCGCGGTGAATAATGTCAGTTAACATTCCGTACTGTTGATCTCGGACCCCATGTTCTTTCCATTCTGAAGTCAGAGCATTTCTTGTCTCTATTCCCTTCATTCTGGCATTTATCCACTCTTCAGAAAAACCCTTTCTTCTATAGGCATTGCGTGCCCTATCTATGGCTTTCTGAGGGTCTATTTCTTCCTCGACTCTTTCTTTTGCGACTTTAGCTAGCCATAACTTAACCGGTTCAGCCTTTGGAGATGGAATGGATTGAATAATGCGAAATAGGCATTCCATGTTGGCAGCCAAAGTTTTTCTTTTCTTTCCGTTGGTCTCCATTGCTACCTGGGGACAATTTGTCCCTATGTAAGTTCCAAGCTCAGGATCTCTCTTCCTCATTTTTTTTAAATAATCTGTCGGATTAGGGCTATCGGTCAATATACCCACGACGTCAACCACAGAAAAAAACCATTCTTGTTCTGTTTCATTCCAGACAGCTCTGACCTTCTTATTCTCAAAAAGTTTTAATCCGTTTTCCATCATTACTCCTCCGTGCCACAGATTTTAAGTTTACTAAAGAGATTACCCTACAGCTAATCAGAACTGCAAGCGCAGTTAAATTCTGCGCAGAAAGCCACAAGTAATTAGTATGCTGGTATCGACTCCGGTTCTCATGGCGGAGAGGGAATTGGCAGGGTTGTCGGTTAGCTCGCGAGTCTGGGTAGAAACAAGAAGAACGGCCCGGAACTATTCCTTCCTAGCCCCTTAAAAGTATGAGATCATACGTTCAATGAAATCTCATACCTCTAAACGTGGTTAGCGATTGCTAGTTACATTGGTTCTTGTTTCTTAACAATCAAAGAAAAGCAGTATTTACTCTATTCTTCCATAACTGCTCGTCTTCTCTCCAAAAGATCGCTTCTTTGGTAAGCTAACTCTACTTCGTTGCCTGTGACATGCATTAGAGATTTTTCAGCGAGACTAGGATCAATACCGGTTTCTGCGCACCAATCTCTAAATGTAGATTGCATGCCGTGCATAGTGTAATTTCGACTGGGAAAGAGTGTTTTTAGGTATTTGATCGGAGATTCACGGTGGATTGGCTTATTTCTGCTGGAAGACGGAAAAACATAGTCGTTGAGTTTCGGCAGCCGACCCAGTATCTGTAATGCCTCTTCTGAAAGCGGAATACGATGTGGATATGGTTTCATATCTTTTCTTCTTTCAGGAGGTATAGACCATTTTTTAGTTTCGAAATCGAACTCATCCCATTTTGCATCAACGAATTCCTGCACTCTGGTAGCTGTCAGAGTACCAAACATAATTGCCTGCGTTGCAATACTTAATCTGTGACCGGAAAGCTCCCAAAACAGCGCCGGCACTTTACTTGCCTCGATTGCCGGATGATGTACGACATTTTGAATTTTTGAGGGTGCTGGCAAGAAGTGATCTAAGCATCCTTTCCATCGCGCCGGATTGTCTCCTTGCAATTCTCCTGCCATTTTTGCGTAGTCAAAGACCCGAGCAAGATATCGCTGTAAATTTGATGCGGTTTCTGTTTTAGTTCTCCAGATAGGATTCAAGAATTCGAGGATATCATCGGCAGTAATGGATTGAATAGGTTTATCTAAGATTGGCTTCGCATATTGTGCGATAGTATTGTTCAATCTGGCCGCCTGCCTGTCTGTCAGATTTCAACATTCTGACTTCCTGAAGTCGGGCGATACATGCTTGTGCGGCCTCCTTAAATGACATCCCGGAAGCACGGGAGCGGAGCTCTGATTTTCTTTTGATAATCGGAGAGATTCCTTTTGCGGCAGATCCTCTATACTCTTTGAGTCGAAATCTGGCCTGAGCCAAAGAGATGTCATTTAAAGATCCCAGTCCGACGTCATGAAGTTTGCCGTTAACTCGGTATCGAAAAATCCATGATTTTGAATTCTCTCGGACTCTTAGATATAGGCCGTTGCCGTCAGCATGCATACCGTCAGGCAATTTTTTTAACTCGCCGTTTTTCAATTTATTAATGCAGGCCGGTTGATAATTGATGCCGTAAAGTATGGGATGCACAATTAAGACATCCGGACAGTCCGTTGTCCCACACTCAGAGTATGGGGCGTTCCCATACTTGAGATTTTGTTCAGTAAATTTTACGTGTGGATAAATGTGGTTAAGTGTGGGAGACTAGCCTTGGATTATATGGGATAGTGAGGAGGGTTGGGGGGGATTATTCGTGATGAGTGTGGAGTGTTTTTGGTGCCGGAGAGGGGACTTGAACCTCCGACCTTCGCATTACGAATGCGCTGCTCTACCAACTGAGCTACACCGGCGCCAAAGGAAAGTAATTATATCCTAGGAATTTTTCTATTAGCAAATAAAAAATACGAAGGAAATCTTCTTTATCTTTTAAGCTGTATGCAGAATTGGCGAAAAGTATAAAGACAAGTCGAGTAGCTTCGAACAAGCGCGCTATTTTCCATTTACTGATACAGGCTCCTAAAAAAACTTAAAAAATTGTAATTCTTAAGAAGGAAGTTTGTCTAACTATTATCATTGTGAAACGATGTCCGATCTGTAGTTAATTATGTGTGCGCCTCTTTTAAAAAATCTCTCCAATGAACATGAAATGGAACTGCTTGGGCAAGATCTTGCCAAAGGTTTAGACGGCCTGACAGAACTGATTAAAGAAAAAGGTCTGACCATACGATTAAACGGAGATCTAGGAGCAGGGAAGACTACCTTGACTCGAGCTATTTTGCGAGGCTTGGGTTATCAAAGAAGAGTGAAAAGTCCTACATTTTCCTTATTGGAAATTTATAAACTTGAGGCGTTTACTCTTAATCATTTTGATTTCTACAGATTCGAGACACCAGAAGAATTTGAAGATGCCGGATTCCGTGAAAATTATGGCCCCGGACAAGTAACAATATCAGAATGGACTTCTAAAGCAGAACCTTTCGTTCCGGAAGCAGATGTTGAAATCGACATCACCCAAGGAGCAGATGAGCAGACCAGAGAGGTCAAAATTTCTGCACGTAGTGAAGTTGGTCAAAACCTTCTAGCAAAAATTAAATAATGAGTGGAATAAGTAGAAGAACACTAGTAAATGAGGTCGGTGGTCTGATTTTGTTTTCTTTTTTGCCTATTTCCTCGGCAAAAGCAGCTCAGCTCGTTGACCTTAGAATTTGGCCATCACCAGAATACACGCGTATTACGCTTGAACATGATGTACCGATTCCTTTTAAGTACACCATGGTTCGCAACGGTTCATCAGTGAAAATGGTCGTCCTTATTGAAGGACTGACTCTGACAACTAAACTGAAAAACTTAGTGAGCAAGCAGCAGCCAAATGATCCCTATATTTCCGGGATTACCGCTTCGCAGTACAGTTCCAAGACAGTTCAGTTGGTTATTAATTTCAAGCAGGATGTTGATCCGCAGGTGTTCTCTTTGAAGCCGTTTGGAGAATACAAGTATCGACTCGTTTTTGACCTTTACCCGGCAGTCGAAAAGGATCCGATTATGGCGCTTATCCGTAAGGAGGAAAGCGAACCGGATGCCATCGGAAGAATCCTTGCCCAGGTTGCCGAAGGCCAGCAGAGAATGGAAGAAAACCGCGCGGAAGCCGAGCAGGATTCTATCGGTGATTTAATTGCCGGCATTACTTCAGGCAATATCGTGCCCATGAAACCCGGCGATCTGGGTTATACGGAACAGCCGTCTAAGGAAAAGCCGAAATCTTCGAAGGCTCCTGTAACTAAACAGCCCAAGAAAGAACAACCCAAGACAACTCAACGCAGAGGCAGAGGGAGAGTTCTAGTCGTAATGGTCGATCCGGGCCACGGCGGTGAGGATCCTGGCGCAGTTGGAAAGCGTTACCGTACGAAAGAAAAAGAAGTGGTTTTGTCTATTTCCCGCATCCTAGTGGCTGAATTAAACAAAGTTCAAGGCTTCAAAGCTATGCTTACCCGAGATCGCGACTACTTCGTGCCGTTGAACAGAAGAGTTCAAAAAGCTAGAGCAGCCAAAGCAGATTTCTTTGTTTCCGTTCATGCGGATGCTTGGGTGAAGCCCACTGCAAGGGGATCCTCCATTTTTGCTTTAGACACCCGCGGACGTGTTTCAACTCAAAATAAATGGCTTGCCCGCAACCAGAACAACGCTGACCTTATCGGAGGCGTCAATGTCACACGTCACGATAAGCAGATTGCAAAGATTTTGTTGGATATGTCTTTCACCGCACAGGTATCTGACAGTTTGGCCTACGGTAAAAAAATCCTGACTGAAATTGCCAAGATTAATACTCTGCATAAGTCCCGTGTTGAGCAGGCTAATTTTGCCGTGCTGAAGGCTCCTGATATTCCTTCGGTTCTGGTGGAAACCGCCTTCATTTCTAATCCGCAGGAAGAGCAGAAGCTCAGAACACGCGCTTTCCAGAGGAAGGTTGCTTGCGCTATCGGAAACGGAATTTTGAAAGGTTTCGGACGTTCGGGAACTTTGTCTTAAGCTAAGGATGTTTTAGTTTACAATCAAACGATCATTTTCTTTTAGAGTTGGAGATAAGTATGGCTCTCGTCTCGTTGCGCCAATTGTTAGATCACGCAGCTGAAAATAATTACGGTATTCCTGCATTCAATGTCAACAATCTTGAGCAGGTTCAAGCAATTATGCAGGCCGCCAGCGAAGTCAATGCTCCTGTTATCATGCAGGCTTCTGCAGGTGCCAGAAAGTATGCCGGAGAAAGATTCCTTGAACACCTTATCAAGGCCGCAATTGAAACTTATCCGGAAATTCCTGTCTGTATGCATCAAGATCACGGCCAAAGTCCTAAGGTCTGCGAAGGTGCTATTAATCTCGGTTTCTCTTCCGTCATGATGGACGGTTCTTTGATGAGCGACGGCAAGACCATTTCGACTTTTGACTATAACGTCGATGTCACTAAGACTGTTGTTGACATGGCTCATAAGGTCGGTGTTTCCGTGGAAGGCGAGCTTGGCTGCTTAGGTTCTTTGGAAACTATGAAAGGCGACAAAGAAGACGGTCACGGAACAGACGCTACAATGACTAAAGACCAGCTCTTGACTGATCCGGACCAAGCAGCTGAATTCGTTGAACAGACTCAGGTTGACGCTTTGGCCATCGCTATCGGTACAAGCCACGGCGCCTACAAGTTCACCCGTAAGCCGACAGGAGATATTCTCTCCATTCAACGCGTCAAAGAAATTCACGCCAGAATCCCGAATACTCACTTAGTGATGCATGGTTCTTCTTCCGTTCCTCAAGAATATCTTGAAGAAATCAGAAAGTACGGCGGTCAGTTTAAGACAACATACGGCGTTCCGGTCGAAGAAATTGTTGAAGCTATCAAGTACGGTGTCCGCAAGGTCAACATCGACACGGATATTCGCTTAGCAATGACAGCTGCTATCCGTAAGTACTTCGTAGAAAATCCGGAAGCATTTGACCCGCGCGCTTATTTGAAAGTTGCTAAGCAGGCATCCGTAGATATGTGCAAGTCCCGCTATCTTGCTTTCGGCTGCGAAGGTCAGGCTTCCAAGATTAAACCGTTGCCGTTGCCGGAAATGGCAAAGCTTTATTCTGAAGGCGTGTTAAAACAGAAAGTTAATTTCTAATAAATGGATAATCAGCCTAAAAACGCATCTGATTTAAAAGGTAAGTCGGGCATTACCCGACTTATCAATGCAACCAAGTACTCCAAACAAGGCTTAGTCGCAGGCTGGAAAAGTGAAGAAGCTTTGAGACAGGAAATCATTTTGGCCTGCGTGATGGTTCCAACCGCAGTCTTTTTGCCGATTGATTATTTGGAGAAGATCTTTCTGATTGCCTCCGTGTTTATTGTCCTTATTACGGAAGTTTTAAATTCAGCAATTGAAGCCGTGGTTGACAGATTTGGTACTGAAATCCATCCGCTCTCCGGCAAAGCCAAAGATTTAGGAAGTTTGGCCGTCCTGTTGGCACTTATTCTTTGTGCGATTGTCTGGGTTAGCGTATTAGTGCACAACTTTTTGTGATTCTTCCTTAGGAAGAACAGAAGAGAGGAGCTTTTCGGCTCCTTTTCCCGTTTCACGAGGCCGGATTTTTAATAAAACCAAAAATAAACGGCAGCCTCGGCTGCCGTTGATACCTCTATCGAAAATTAAATTTCTTTTGCTAATACATCAGCGATACCGATGTATGTATGAGGAGTCAGTTTCTGAAGGTTCTGCTTGGCATCTTCAGGGATATCGAGCTTGGCGATGAATTCATGCAAGGATTCCGGCGTAATGCCTTTGCCTCTGGTCAAAGCTTTGAGCTGTTCGTATGGATGAGGAACTCCATAGCGTCTCATCACTGTTTGAATAGCTTCAGCTAAAACTTCCCAAGAGTTATCCAAGTCAGCGGAGACGGCCTGCTCATTGAGCTGAAGCTTGCCCATGCCTCTTGTTAGAGCAGTGTAGCCGACAACGCAATAACCGAAGGCAACACCCATGTTTCTGAGGACTGTGGAGTCAGTTAAGTCTCTCTGCCAACGAGAGATCGGTAATTTCTGAGCTAAGAAAGTCAAGAATGCATTAGCCATACCGAGGTTGCCTTCGGAGTTTTCGAAGTCAATCGGATTGACCTTATGCGGCATTGTGGAGGAGCCGACTTCGCCTTCTTTCAACTGCTGTTTGAAGTAGTTCAAGGAGATATAGCCCCAGATGTCTCTGTCTAAGTCGATCAAAATAGTGTTTGCGCAGACGATTGCGTCAAACAATTGAGCCATGTAGTCATGAGGTTCAATCTGAATGGTGTACTTGTTGTATTCAAGATTGAGCTTGTTGGTGATGACGTCTTGAGCAAATGCAGGCCAATCTTTGTCGGGATAGGCGATGTAGTGTGCATTGAAGTTGCCTACGGCACCGTTCATCTTGGCCAGCAAGTGAACTTTTTCAATGTTGTTGATGGCTCTTTCCAATCTGAAGGCAACGTTGGCCATTTCCTTACCGACGGTTGTCGGGCTGGCGTGCTGTCCGTGAGTTCTGGACAACATAGAGACGGAAGCCCAGTCGTGAGCAAATGTCTTTAATTTGTCTGTAATTGCCTGAAGATAAGAGCAGATGACTTGACGGCCGGAAGACAGCATCAAGGCGTGCGATGTGTTATTGATATCTTCAGAAGTGCATCCGAAATGAACGAATTCGCTGGCGGCAGCCAGTTCTGCGTTCTTCTCCATTTTGCCCTTGATCCAATACTCTACGGCTTTAACGTCGTGGTTAGTAGTGGCTTCGATTTTCTTGATATCTTCACAGTCGCTCAAAGAGAAATCAGAAACAAGGCTTCTTAAGTATTCTTTGTTCTCTGCTGACAGTTCTTTTAATTCGGGGAGTTTGAATTCGGATAAGGCAATAATCCATTCGATTTCAACAGTAACGCGGGCGCGCATTAAAGCGAATTCAGAAAAGATATCACGAAGAACTTCAGTTTGCTTAGCGTAGCGGCCGTCAAGAGGAGACAAGGCCATCAAAGAGGAAATTTCCATGTTGTTTTCCAGAAAACATTAAAAGATGTCATATTCTAGAAAAAAACAAGCCAGTCGGCAGAAGACTGGCTTGCAACAAAAAGATTTAGAGAAGAATTGGATTGTTCGGCAAAGGATCATTTACCGGTTTATTCGTGAAATGCGCTGATAGAACCTTTGCCAGTTCGGTTATGGCTTCGCAAATTCCTTTTGCAAATAATTTTTGCTGGAACCTCTCGCTCATTTTATGAACGATGACATCGAGCTGCTGTTGCGTAAATAGGCGCGCCGCAGCTCTATCTAATACCAATTCAATCGCGTGGTCGGAGAGATTTAAGTAAATCAATACTCCATTGTTGTCTTCCGTATCCCAAACTCGATACTGAGCAAAGAGTTGTTCGGCTCGAGTGTGAGCGACGGAGTTTGATTTCAAAATATCCAACGGAAGGCTTCTCTCAATAATGACCTCAAACTCTGCGGAGGTCGTGGTTTCTGCTTTTTCAATGCATTGAGTAATCTCTCCCAAAGCTTCTTCCGGGAAAGAATATTTCACTGGTATCGGAGAAAGGGCCCAATGTTTAAGGGTACGTAGAATTGTCATTACCAACCTCCGCTAGCGCCGCCGCCTGCTGAGTCACCGCCGCCTCCGGAAGACGGACCGCCTCCGAAACCTCCTCCGCCGAATCCTCCGTCACCGAAGCCGCCGCCAAATCCGCCTCCGAATCCTCCGAACCCGCCGGAATTTCTAAATCTACGGTTGGTTCTATTATTCATTCTGGCAGTTCGTCGTGCACCCGCTTCCAGAACAGAAGTTGGGATGAGCAGACTAGCAACCATCACGATCACACCGATTATGATGCCGGCGACAATGGACTGCATGACAAAGGTTCCAAAAGCTCCTACGAGGACACCTGCTACCGGAGCGGATTTTCTGCCGAGGAGCTGACGCATCATCATCGTAGCTACAAACCCGATGAATATTATGGCTACCCAGGGCTGATCCCAGAGAGGGTCGCCTTCCATTTCAAAAACGGACTGGGAACCGGGATTTTTGGCTGTAGGAGGAGGAAGATCTTCGCCTTCAATCTTTTTAAAGATGAGATCAAGACCTTTATTGATGCCTTCATAGTAGTTGTTGGCTGCAAATGCAGGCAGCACAGCTTCCTGCAGGATTCTGTAGGCAGTGACATCCGGGATTGCCCCTTCAAGAGCCCTCATGACGTCAATTCTGACTCTATGGTCATTGAGAGCAACAACAAACAGCAGGCCGTCGCCCACACCTTTTCTGCCCGGTTTCCATTCAGCTCCCACTCGATGAGCGTAGTCCTCAATAGGTTCTCCGTTCGTAGAAGGAACCACAATGACACAAATCTGGCTCCCGACTTTCTTCTCAAAGTCTTGAAGCTTGGTTTCTAAAGCCTGTTTCTGCTGTTCTGTAAATAGATCCGCGGTATCCGTGACGTAATCAAACTTCGGCACCGGCAATAGGTTTGCCTGTGCCAAAGAGCCGAACAGCAGCGTTAGTCCCAGGAAAAGACCTAGGAACCAACGGCTGAAGTTATTTTTGAGTACTTGTTCCAAAATCGACCACCGGAGGAGTTGTTACAGCTGCTTCATCAGCTACCTTGTACTGCGGTTTCTGTTTATAACCTAAGATTTTTACCCAAATCAGCTGCGGGAACTGGCGGATCCAAGTGTTGTAAGTCTGAACCGTCTTAATGTAGTTGTTGCGGGCAATAGCAATACGGTTTTCACAGCCTTCCAATTGGACTCTCAATTCCTGGAATGCTTTGTTGGACTGAAGGGTCGGGTAGCGTTCAACAGTAACGAGTAATCGAGAAAGAGCATTGCCGATTTCGCCTTGAGCCTGTGTGAACTTTTGGAAAGCTTCCGGATTATTCAGCAGTTCAGGTGTTGCTTGAATGGAGGTCGCTTTTGCTCTGGCGTTAATTACTTGAGTCAAAGTAGATTTTTCGAAATCTGCTTCACCTTTAACGGAGTTCACGACATTAGGAATCAGATCAGTTCTTCTCTGATATTGGTTGATAACTTCACTCCATGCTGCATTTACCGATTCATCCATGGACTGCAGTTCGTTATATCCGCAGCCGGACAAAAGAGAGCAAGAGAGCACCAAGCTGGCGAATAAAAGTATTAGTCGTTTCATAGCTAAGACTCTAAGAAGGTTTATTTACAAATTCTAGTTAATAGGCCGAGAAGAAATCAGCAGGATTAGCCCGTTTTGCTCCTTCCGGCACTTGTGTTGAGGTACCGATCATAATCCAGCAGGCAACTTTTTCATCCTTTTTACAAAGAGCTTTGACAACGTCCGGATACTCCGTGCTCGAACCGCTGACAACTTTTAATCCGAATCCTTTGTTTTCAAGAACATCCATAAATTGCATTAGGAATGCACCGGCGGTCATCCATTGTTCGTAGACCGGGACTCGTGAATTGTTTTCTTCAATTTTGACGATCATTGCCAGAAGAGCAGGGGCTTTTACAGCTTTTGAGCGGGCTTTTAATGCTTCTTCCTGCGTTGCCCCGCTTTGGATAGCTCCGGCTTCAAAAAAGTCAGCCAGCTTTTCTCTATCATTGATTAGTACCATCCGGCATTGGTTATCTCGTAAATGGTTCGGAGCTGCTATTGCTGCGCTAATTGCTTCTGAATAATCCTTTTCTGACGGGACCGGATCGGTCAGATATTTTGCTCCGATGGAATGACGTTGAGCTAATTTTTGCCACAGCGGTGTTGCTTCTGCCATGCCTTTTCTCCTTATATACTGAAGCTTTAAGCATAATGCCTGCGAAGGGCTTGGTAAGAAATGGGCCCAAAGTCGGGCAATAACATTGAACTAATAAAAGATGAGTATGAGTGAGATTATTGACATTTCTCAAGCGGTTGACGAGAACACGCCGGCCTATTACGGAGATACGCCGTTTACTTTGCAATGGATCTGCAATGACGAAGTTAAAACTTCAGAAATCAAAGTCACTCCGCACGTTGGAACTCATGTCGATTCTCCGATGCATTTTTCTTGTTCACAAAACGGTATCGGAAAGGTTCCTTTATCGACCTTTGTCGGTGACTGTATCGTGGCGGCTTCTGAATTCGCGCTGAACGCAAAGGCCTTGGAGGCATGGGCAGTGTTTCAGAAATACAAAGCTTGCGGAAGGATTCTTTTCAAGTTTGAAGACAAGGAACAAGGAATTGCAGAGGAAGTCGTTGAGCTTTTGGTTGAAGAAAAATTTGTTTTGATCGGTACCAGCACTCCGTCTATTGATGACGAAAAAAGCCATGACTTTCCTAATCATCGATTTGCATTAAGTCACGGCCTTTGCGCTTTGGAAAACCTGGTACTTGATAAGGTCGAACCGGGAGTTTACTTTCTGAGTGCTGCTCCGATTAAATGGCTCAAGGCCGAAGCGTCTCCGGTTCGTGCTTACCTTATAAAGAAATAGCTAAAAACTAGATTTCCAAATTCTCTGCTGAAACGGGTTTGCCCCAGAGCAGAGAGATAATCTGCTGAGTTTTAGGAGTCAAACTCGTAATCAAAAATCTTTCCGTTCCTTGTTTTCCGAGTTCCAAGCTGCCTTGTTTTTCCAGTTGGTGTAAGACTTGCTTAGCCACGGCCGGGCTAGGATCGTAGACCGTCACATTTGGTCCCAAAGCCTTGGAGATTTGTTTTTTTAGAAACGGATAGTGTGTGCACCCTAGAACCGTAAAGTCAGCGTTGGCCTCTTTGATAGGCTTTGTGTACTTCTCGATTAATTCAATGGTTTCAGGAGCGTCCCAAGCGCCGTTTTCGACGCAATTCATCAACCCCGAACATTTCATGGAGACGACTTTGACTTTATTGTCCGGATTATAGGTATTCAATAATTTTTGATAACGTTTGCTGGAAATTGTTCGCGTTGTTGCCATGACCCCAACCGCTCCGGTCTTAGTGTTCAGAACGGCAGGCTTTAAAGCCGGTTCTACGCCAATTACGGGAATAGACACTTTTGTTCTGAGGATATCTATAGCGGCAGCTGTTGCGGTATTGCAGGCCACGACGATGGCTTTAGCATTATGTTTGAGGAAAAAGTCCGAAATCTTGAGAACCCTTTCAATTACAAAGGCCTCGGTTTGATCTCCGTAAGGGGCATTTCCGCAATCTCCGACATAGAGGATATTCTCGGAAGGCAGAATTGTGCGAACTTCTCGGGCAATTGAGAGACCTCCCAACCCCGAGTCAAAAATACCAATTATTCCTTTTTGCACGCAAGTTTCCTCTCTTGAATATATCTGGGCAGCCAAGAGCTGATAATGACACTGGCTACCACTAGGACGCCGCCGAAGGCTGCCATCAGTCCGATTTTCTCTCCGACGAGCCAACCGATAATCCCGGCAAATACAGGTTCTAACGTATAAATGAGGACGGCTTTTGTCGGGGAGACTGTCTTTTGAGCCCAGTTGATAACGATTTGATTGAAAGCAATCATTCCGGCCAGAATGGCTATGCAGACAATCAAAGTCGGATTCCAATTGACATAAATGTCTTCAAACGCAATGGTATAAGCTGTGCTCCAGGCTGCTACCACGGTCAGCTGAGTTAAACAAAAAGCTTTTGGATTGCATTGAGTTGCGAATTTTCCGATAACAATAATTTCTAAAGCGCAAGCCAAAGCCGAGGCAATGGTCAGCCATTCGCCGAAACTCCCGGAAAAAGAAAGTTTCGTTGGGTCAAGAATCAGCAGCATGCCCCCGAAAGCAACAGCAATACCAAGGCCAACCGTTAATTCAGGAACTTTTCTGAACAGAATTAACTGCAGCAAAGGGACAAAAGGCACATACAAGGCGGTTAGAAAGGCCGAGATAGAACTCGGAATTGTTTGAAGGCCTACCGTCTGAAGAAAATACCCGAAGAAGATGCAGGTCCCGGCCCAGAGTCCGCCCATCCAATCTACACGGGTAATGTTTTTTAATTCTTTGCCCATGATGAGAGCCGTGAGCAAAGCACCTAAGATAAATCTAGACGTGACTAAAAGCCCCGGAGAAATGCTTTCCAGGGCTGTAGCAATAAGAATGAAGGAGCTGCCCCAAAGAAAACAGACGGAGACGAGCCCCCATTCCGGCGAAATATGTTTAAGACTTTTTCCTATTTCCATTTACGTTTCTCTTGGGACTTATAGATTTTTTTGAATAAGAAAAATTTGTTTTTTTGTGATGAGAGGAAGCTTCGAAAGATTCGTTTTCCTGCAGATAACGCCATTTACCGACGGGCAGTTTTCCAAGATTGATGCCGCCGATTCGGACTCGCTTTAATTGAAGAACTTTCAAGCCTACGGCTTCGCACATCTTACGAATCTGGCGGTTTCTGCCTTCGCGCAGAACAAATCGAAGCTGATTGTCATTAATCCATTCGACTTTGGCACGAAGAAGTTTTTTGCCGTCAATTTCGAGTCCGAAGTTCAAGAGCTGAAGCTTTTCTTCCGGGAAGTCAGCATTAGAAGTGCCGTCCGCCGGAGTGACCCGCACAATGTATTCTTTGTCCACATTGCTTTCTTCGCCGATGAGCTTTTTAGCAACTCTGCCGTCCTGCGTGAGAACGAGAAGTCCTGTGGAATTGATATCCAAACGTCCTGCGGGTACTAAACCTTTTCTTTGGAAAGGTTTAAAGACTTTTTTAACGGGATCTTCCGACCAATGATTTTCATCGGTAACCAAGACCTTTGCCGGCTCATAGCCGTCTTCCGCCTGCCCGCTGACATAACCGAGAGGTTTATTAAGCAGGATAGTTACCTTTTCGGCCTGTTCGGTTTTTGCCGCATTATTGATAGTTATTTTTTGATCAGGACGTATTTTGGTGCCGAGCTCAGTGATTTTGACACCGTCTACGCTTACCCAGCCTTTTTCAATCCAAGAATCTGCTTCACGGCGTGAGCAAATACCGAGTTCTCCCATCCTCTTAGAGAGACGAACTAAACCCGCGTCGGGGGAATTCTCTTGTTCAGACATAATTATTCCTTTTTAGCCGAAGCTCTTGTCAGACGATCCAAAACGCCTGCCGAGGACGGAGAATACTCAGGGGGAACAACAAAAATTCTGTCAATATCTTCTTTATCCAGGTCATGCATCCATTGATAAAGATGAGCAGAAAGTTCCGGTACGGAACAGTAGGCAAATGTTTTTTCCGATATCGGTTTAAATCGACGGGCAATTTTTTCCGGTGCAATTAACCCAAATGTTTTGAATTGTCTTGCCAGAAATTGAGTCTTACCGGGCAAATCTTCGGCTGAGACCATTTCCATCTTGTGCTTCGGAGCGTAGTGGCTCTTTAAAGTTCCTGAGACTCTCGGAGAGTTGTACACGGTGCCGTGCATGACAGGCTTGCCGATAACAGAGGAGATCTGGTCAGAGTCAATCGCTCCTTCCCGCAAGATTCGCGGGGTATCGCCGGAAAGATCCAAAATAGTGGATTCAATGCCCACCTCGCACGGACCGCCATCGATGATAAGGTCAACCTTGCCTTGAGGCTTCTCACCTAAATCATCGCGAACGTGCTGAGCAGTGGAAGGGCTGATCCGTCCGAAAGAGTTAGCACTCGGAGCAGCCAGTCCTTTCCCTTGTCCTCTGTCAAAGATTTCCAAGAGGCGGTGAGCAATCGGGTGAGAGGGGCAACGCAAAGCTACCGTGTCCTGTCCTCCGGTTACAAAGTCTTTAGCAATATCTGATTTTTTTAGAATGATTGTCAAAGGACCGGGCCAGAAGGCATCCGTTAACTTTTTGGCATCTTCATTAAAGTCGCTGACCCAACGAGGAATCGCCTTGGCGTTGGCTAAATGAACAATCAAAGGATGATTGGACGGCCGATTTTTTGCTTTATAGATGGACTCTACTGCCTCTTGATTCTCAGCATCCGCAGCCAAACCGTAAACAGTTTCCGTCGGAATGCCGACGAGGCCTCCGTTGTCCAAAATTTTTATTGCTTTTTGAAGCAGATCGTTATCGAGCATATCCGGTTATGTACAAAATCAGAATGGCTAATTTTAATGTTCAAACGGCCGGTTAAGTTCACCGGCCGTTTGATTTGAGAGCATTAAACTATATGTGTTCAGGCTTTGGAAGACCGATCGCATCGCAGACCTGAAGAGCGCACTTCATTGCTTCTTCGGGAGTGGAGCCTACACAAGTAATGTGTCCCATCTTTCTGCCTTTTCTCGCGTCTAATTTGCCGTACAAGTGCAGTTTGGCGTGCGGGAAGGCTAAGACCTTATCCCAATCAGGCTCAAACTTGTTGCCGTCGGGTTTAAACCACAGATTGCCGAGGATGTTGAGCATGACGGTATATTGAATTTGGGTGGTGTCTCCCAAAGGCATATTTGTCATGGCCCGAACCTGCTGGTCATATTGGCTGCTGATGCAGCCTTCGATAGTGGCGTGGCCCGAGTTGTGAGGACGTGGCGCTAATTCATTAACAATGATTTCGCCGTTTTCGAGAATAAAAAATTCAACGCAGAGAACACCGACATAGTCAAGACTATTGACAATGTGTTTAGCGATAGAACGAGCCTTGTCTGCTTGTTCTTGGCTGATTCTTGCCGGCATGATGGATACTGCCAAGATACCGTCACGATGTTCGTTCTCCGAAACCGGGAAGGTTGTTGCTTCGCCCATGGCGTTGCGGGCTGAAATCACGGATACTTCTCTCCAGAGAGGAAGCATTTTCTCGAGTACGCATTTAACTTTACCGAGGGTATTGAATGCTTCACTCAATTCCGTTTTATTTTTGACGCGGACTTGGCCTTTGCCGTCATAGCCCAAGCGGGCTGTTTTCAGAATACCCGGGAAAAGGTTTTCATCGACGTTTTCAATATCCTGAGCAGATGCAATTAAGCAATGAGGAGCGACGGGCGCGCCGATGGAACTCAAGAAAGACTTTTCGTCCAAGCGATCTTGAGTGATGGAAACAGCCTTGGCAGCAGGTGAAACCTGCGTCATCTCAGCTAGGATTTCTAAGCTATCGGCCGGAACGTTTTCAAACTCAGTCGTGACGGAAAGACATTTCTCTCCTAATTTTTCCAAGGCTGAGCGATCCGTGTAAGCAGCGCAGAGGTGCATTTCACTGACGGCTGCGGCCGGTGCGTGCGGATCTTTTTCCAAAACGCAGACTCTGTACCCAAGCGTAGCGGCAGCCTGTGCGAACATGCGCCCTAGCTGGCCCCCTCCAAGAAGGCCGAGCCAGGCGCCCGGCAAAATTGGTTCATGACTCATAATGATCCTTAAGCGGGAAGTTCCATTGCACGGGCTTTGGCGTTTTGTGCTTTGCGGAATTCAGCAAGCTTTTCGGCCAATCCCGGGCAAGTTGTGCCGAGAATCTCTACGGCAAAAAGGGCTGCGTTGGCTGCACCGGCCTCACCGATGGCAAATGTGCCGACAGGGACGCCTTTAGGCATTTGGACGATAGAGTACAAAGAGTCGACGCCCTTCAAATAACGGGAAGGGACGGGAACACCGAGAACCGGAAGCGTTGTTTTAGCGGCGAGCATTCCGGGCAAGTGAGCTGCACCGCCGGCACCGGCGATGATGACTTTAATGCCTCGTTCTCTGGCAGTTTCGGCATATTTGAACATTTCATCGGGCATACGGTGTGCGGAAACGACCTTTGCTTCGAAAGGCACATTGAAGTTTTTCAGCATTTCGACGGCGTTGCCCATGACTTCCCAGTCGGAGTTGGAACCCATCAAAACGCCTACTACCGGAGATTCAATTTTTTCTGACATGAATTTTTTCCTCTAGATAGCGACGAAGGCGCACGAGTGCGCCTTGTCTTCGAGACTCTAAATTAAGCTTCTACGCCTTCGCCTGTTAAGCGCTTCAAGGCTTCTTCATATTTTTCGCTGGTCTTTTGAAGAATTTCGGCCGGGGCTCTCGGAGCCGGGGCTTTCTTGTTCCACGGCTGAGTTTCAAGCCAATCCCGGATGAACTGCTTGTCGAAGCTTGGTTCAGACTGACCGACTTTATATTGATCAGCAGGCCAGAATCTGGAGCTGTCGGGAGTGAGAATTTCGTCCATCAAGACAACTGTGCCGTTTTCGTCCAAGCCGAATTCGAATTTTGTATCGGCAATGATGATGCCTTTAGTGGCAGCGTAATCAGCGGCTTTCTTATAAAGCTTCAAAGTATAGTCACGGATTTTTTCGGCAATTTCCGGACCGACCAATTCAACGACTTGTTCATAGGAGACGTTTTCGTCGTGATGGCCTGCTTCTGCTTTAGCTGCCGGAGTAAAGATTGGTTCAGGAAGTTTTTCGCTTTGCTTTAAGCCTGCGGGAAGCTTAACACCGCAGACTGTACCGTTTTGCTGGTATTCTTTCCAGCCGCTGCCTGCCAAATAGCCGCGGGCGACGCATTCAACGAGGATTGGTTTGAGTCTCTTAGCGACAACGGCACGTCCTTTAACCTGGTCTCTTTCTTCAGGAGCAACCACAGATTCAGGATCAATACCTGTCAAATGGTTAGGAACGATACCGTCCAATTCTTTGAACCAGAAGTCCGTTAATCCCGTGAGAATTTTTCCTTTGTTAGGAATAGGGTCGTCAAGAATCACGTCGAAAGCAGAGATTCTGTCGCTGGCTACGATCAAAAGTTTGTCTTCTCCGACAGCGTAGCTGTCTCTAACTTTTCCTCTATAGACTAAGGGGAGAGATTTGATAGAGGTTTTAACAATTTCGGCCATTTAAAGTCCTCGGTGGAATTGAAAATGACGGTAAAAAAAGTGCACCGTCTTTGGTGCACATTTTAATTAAACCAACTCGTCTATAACCAGCTCAAAGCTTTAAATTTCCGTTCTTTGCCGGCAAGTTACTGCTGTTTTACAAAGGCGCTTTGGGCAAGCAGGGCAAAGAAAGGCTGGACTTTCTGCATGGCTTCCTGAAGCTGAAGCTCGGTTTGTCCTGACGTCTTGGTGATTTCGGCGGCTAACAAAATCGTTTTGCCTTCGAGAGGAACGGCATAGTAGGTCACGGCGTTTTTAGACTCGGAAGTCACAGGATACTCCAGATATTTAATCTGAGAATTTTCCAATTTCTTTGCCGTGAGGCCCGGTTTGTCTTTTTCCAAACCAGCCATAATGCTGTCAACGGTTGCGCCCTCCGGAGTGCTGATTAGAGAGACTGCGTATGGGCCGTCGCCGGATTCGCTTCTCCATGTCATTAACGTGGTTCCGTTAGCATTCAGATCTTGGCTGACATCCCATGAAATCGGAAGCTGGAGGGTCAAAGGTGTTTCCAAGCCTTTGACTTGGACATTGACCATCTTGCGGTAACCGGCCTGCCATTCGTCCATCGGGTTTGGATAACGCATGGAGAGGAGGTAGGGGACGAGCGGATCGATAACTTTTTCTTCGGTACCGGCCTTGAAGTTGTTAATCCAAGCTTCCGCCTTATCCATTCTTTCTTTACTGAAAGTATCGTTCATCCATTTGGTGACTTGGTCTTTAGCTTCGCCGCCTTTCTCAAGTCCCTGCTGCCATTTTTCTTTAAATTGGTCTTTGATGCCGGGCCACTTCTCTTTCAACTCCTGAGAATACTTGTCGACTTCTCCCGGGGTTTTATCTGCCCAATTCTTTACGGTATCCGTTATGGAATCAAAGAAAGAGGTTGCTTTCTGGCCGAAGCTTTCTGCAGCAGGAGCATTTTGGACTGCTGCCGGCGCATCGGAAGCGGTTTGGGCCTGAACTGAAGAAAGTGCAGCGGCTGCAAGCACTGCAAGCAAAGTCTTCTGATACATAATAAAATTTCCTTTTTATTAATCGGATAAGAGAAGAGTACACGTTCTTGGCTGAAGCTTCGAAGTTCGACTCTCAAAAAGAACACTCCGAATCGTTTTTTGTTAAAGGTCTTTTCAATGGTTTTCCGCTGGCAAATTTGGTTTTTGATTTCTTTCCTGGCCGTGGCCTCCTGGAGTTTGTACAACTCTATGAATTCGTACGG
Organism: uncultured Turicimonas sp.; assembly: GCF_902477955.1. Classification (NCBI taxonomy): domain Bacteria; kingdom Pseudomonadati; phylum Pseudomonadota; class Betaproteobacteria; order Burkholderiales; family Sutterellaceae; genus Turicimonas; species uncultured Turicimonas sp. The sequence continues at coordinate 134,743 of NZ_CABSJB010000001.1, forward strand.
AGAAGGAGAAGAACTGGGGCAAGCCAACTGGGAATATGCCGTCAAACAAGACTTTCCGTCCTTGGAAGCCTTCTGTCAGAAAAAAGGTTTAACCTCGACTGCAAAAGAACCTGCCGGTTATACCGCGGCTCCTTTTTCCGATGAAAATCCTTTGTTTTGTTCTCCGACTTTAGAGCAAGCAAAAGCTTCTTACGGGCTGTTTGTTCAAACTCAAGCAAGAAAAGCCAGCATTCGGCTGACTTTTCAGTTTATCGGCTGCTGGATAGCCATTCTTCTTGTCTGTTTCGGCGCGATGAAGTTCATCAACAGAAATCAGAACAAGAAGAAATCTAATTAATCACCGTCTTTGATTTCTTCCCGAAGCTTTTTGCTAGCTTCGTAGGGAGAAGCTGCTCCGCAGATAGCAGAGACGACAGCGATACCGTCTACGCCGGTCAGCATCGTCTCTTTAGCGTTAGACGCATTAATTCCGCCGATAGCCACTACCGGTAAGGAAGTTTGCTTTTTGAGTGCCTTGAGCTCTTGGAGCCCGATAGCTTTGCCGGCGTCCTTTTTAGTGGCCGTCGCAAAAACCGGACCGATGCCCAAATAGTCAACATCCTCGGTTACCGTCTGCATTTCTTCTTGGCTGCCGACGGAAAGACCGATGATGACATTTTTTCCCATCAGCCTTCTTACTTCATTCACAGGCAAATCTGCTTGACCCACATGAACACCGTCGGCTCGGCAAATTAAAGCGATATCGAGATGGTCGTCAATGATTAAAGGCACACCTGTTCCGCAAAGGGCCTTCTTTAACAGAAGAGCGGCATCAAGCTGTTTGCGTTTTTTCCATTCAGGGGCACGCAGCTGGACGACGGTGGCACCGCCGCGAACAGCTTCTAAGGCAGTTTCAACCATCTGTTCCGGTGTCGGACACAGAATGGCATCCAAAACCAGATATAAAGACAGATCGATTGGATTAGGCATTAAAGTCTTCCGGTTTTAAGTTGTACAGGGCGTCCAGGTAGGCGACATGGAAAGAACCGGGGCCGTGAGAGTCTGCCGCAGCTTTTTCGGAAGCCTTTTTAACATAGGCGCAGCAGGCGGCTGCAGCTTCAAGCTTGTTATCCGTGCTGCTGATGAAAGCGGCAATTAAAGTGGACAGAGAGCAGCCCGTGCCGACAACCTTCGTAATCAAGGGGTTCCCACCTTCAGCTGAATAGGTGGTAGTGCCGTCAGTGATATAGTCAGTTTTGCCGGTGACGACCACGATAGAAGAATAGTGTTCGGCCAATTCGACGGCAGCCTGAACGGCGGAATCAGAAGAGTCTGTACTATCTACGCCTTTTCCGCCTGAGCCTTGACCGGCGAGAAATTTGATTTCAGAAGCGTTGCCGCGAATTACGTCAGGACCGGTTCTCATCAATTCAAAGATGATTTTGTCACGCCAAACCAGCGACCCCGCAGCTACCGGATCCAAGACCCATGGTTTTCCTAATTCTCTGGCTTTTCGGGCGGCGGCTTTCATGATTTGGACGCGCATTGAAAACGGCGTTCCGACATTGATGGACAGACCATCGCAGATGCCGACAAAGTCTTCAGCTTCGCCTTCTCCGACAACCATAGCAGGAGAAGCGCCCGCAGCTAACAAAACATTTGCGGTAATTTCTTGGACTACTTCATTGGTCACACAATGAATCAAAGGATTCTTTCTTCTAAGGAGACTCAAATATTCAGCTACTGAAGAGCCGGGAATGAACTGGACAGCGGTCATTACTTTTAGCAGATTAAATAATAAAGCACCAAGTTTAAGGCTAAGTTTTTAATAAAAAACGAAACCGAGCAACCGGGTGCTTCAATTAGGTAGGCAGAAAACTTTTACCAGGCCAAATAGGCTTGTCTAAGCATATAAACGCAAAGGCAGCAAAGCAGGCAGGCAAAACATTTTTTGAGAGGCTTCACGTCGATAGAGTGGGCGACCTTTGCTCCGAGAGGGGCGAAAAGAACGCTTGGAATAGCCAAAGCGAATAAAGCCGGGATGCAGATATAGCCAATATCAACAGGCCATTGCGGAAGTCCTTGGACGTTCCATCCGCTGATGATGTAGCCCATGGTACCGAATAAAGCGATTGGAAATCCTAAAGCGGCGCTGGTTGCCACAGCATTGTGCATTTTGACATTGCACCAAATCATCCAGGGGACGGAAATGAAGCCGCCGCCGGCACCCACTAAGGCCGAAAGGATACCGATAATGGTACCGACAAATATGCGGCCGATATTTCCGGGAAGTTCTCTATCAGCTTTCGGACGCTTATTCATGAACATCTTGAAAGCAGAAAAACCGACGAAGCAGCTGAAAATCAGAGAGATCCAAAATGTAGAAAGCAGGCTGGCAATTTGCGCACCAAGGAGAGCGCCAAGCAAAATTCCCGGTGCAACGGATGCAACTACATTCCAAAGAACAGCTCCTCTTTTATGGTGAGCCCTAACTGAGGAAAGTGAAGTAAAAGTGATGGTTGCCAAGGAAGTAGCGATGGCAACATGAACAATATGATCTTGGGGAATGAGCGAAGCAGGGATGAGCATGATCAAGAAAGGCGTCATAATCATTCCGCCTCCGATTCCTAAAAGGCCTGCTAAAAATCCGGTGCAGCATCCTAGTGCAGCGAGGAGCGCAATTGTTTGTAATTCCACTTGAACCTCTTTTCTTGTGTAACTTGTGTCTTGGGAAAGTTTTAGTAATAGAAAACAAATCGGGAATATAACGCTTAGATACCGATGATTACAGGACTGAAAGGACAAGATTCGGGAAAAATCGGATTTCCTCTTTGCCTTCGAAGTGCTATCACCTCTTCTTGGAGCGGGTGAATTTTTGAAAAATCAGGAACTCGAAACCGGCTTTTGCTGTGCCGGTGTGTCGGCGCAGCTTCGCGATTGATAAATTTGGAAGGTATAGATGGATAAAGACTACTTTGAAGGTTTTCGGTTAAACGAAGAAATTACCTTAAGGAAGATAGAGATCTTTTTGTCTTTCATGGAGACGGGTAATTTGGGAAAAACAGCTGAAGCTTTAAATATGAGTTCGGTCAGTATTCATCGTGCACTTCATTCTCTGGAAGACGGTTTGGGCTGTCCGCTGTTTTCTCACCGCGGACGGCTCCTGCGTCCTTTGGAGACGGCCAAGCTTTTTCAATCTCATTGCCAAGAAGTAATCGATCATTTGACCCATGCGGTTGAACTCACAAAAATTGCGGGCGGCGTCGGCAGTCCCTTGGTGAAAGTAGGAACTTTATATTCTCTTACTATCCGTACACTTCCGCATTTGATTAATGCTTCGAAACTGCGCCGCCCGGGAATTGAATTTGAATTAACGATGGGTTCAAATGAGAAGCTGTTGTCTAAGCTTGACAGAAACGAGCTTGACCTCATTGTCATTGCTTTAGATGAGCAAAGTGATTTGCCAAGTCATTTTGAAATCCTGCCCCTTTTTGTTGATGAACTATTTCTCGCCACTCCTGCCTGGATGAAAATCCACACTCAAGAGGCGGTTCCTTTGTCTGCCTTTGAAAACGAACGGTTCATCACTTTGGCACCGGGCTTTGCCACGTATGAAGATTTTCGACAGCTGTTTAAGAAGGCTGATATTGCCCCTAAACACATAACCGAAGTTAAGGACATTTTCTCTGCATTGAGTTTAGTAAACGCAGGCGTCGGGGTTTCCATTCTTCCAGGAAGAATGGCTGCAGTTTATCCGGATACCGTTAAATTTATTCCGCTTCAGCCTCCATGCCGCAGAAGCCAATCCATCACAATGGTATTTAAGCGCAGCAGACAGCATGAGCCGAATATCTTAGCCTTGGTAGCCGAAGGAAGAATGTTTGCACGAAGTCTAAGAAACAAATAGGCCTTACTGCATAAATTCGAGCTGATCGAAGATTTCTCCCACTCCCATGGTTTGGGCGCTGACGCATAAACTTTCCAAGAAAGCTTTTTTAGTTAGTCCCGTCAACGTTTCTCCGGGAGGCATTTCAATTGCAACATTGCAGCCTCTTTGGAAAACACTGACCATCGCTTCATGCCATTGGGTTCGGCGGCACATATTAAAGAGAAGATCTTCTTTGAGTTTTGCGGGATCAAAAATCGCCCGGCCGGTAGAGCAGCTGATGTAAGTAATGCGGGGTCTGGACAACTCTACCTTGGAGAATTCTTCTGCTAAGGCGTTTGCGGCGCCGTTAAGAAGTTCACAATGTGAGGGAACCGTAATCTTAATGCGGACGCATTTGACTGCCCCTGCTTTTAGGGCGACTGCAGAGGCATTGCTCATGTTTTCATCGCTGCCCGCTATAACGATTTGATCTTCTGCGTTGTAATTGGCGATGAAGCATCCGGTATCAGTACAAATTTGCTCAACCGTTCCTAAAGTCAATCCGACGACGGCAGTCAAACCGTATCCGGTTGGATAGGCTTCCTGCATCAGGGTTCCTCTTCTATAAACCATCTTTAACGCGGTTTGCATCGACAAAGCGCCTGCTATCACAGCGGCGGGAAAGGCGCCGATGGACAGTCCCGCAGTAAAGGACGGTTTTAGACCTTTTTGAATGAAGTCATTGGCCCAACTGACGCCGCAAATAAGCAGGGCAGCCTGAACATTGGCATTGTGTTGGAGCGCATCTTCGGTTGTGAGTTCATTTAAGCTTTTGTTCAAGGTTCGGACGCAGAGATCTTCGTAGAAATCACGATTTGCAATCCCGTCTAGCATGCCGGGATACTGAGAACCTTGACCTGGAAAAGAGAAGAGGATTTTACGCATAAGATCACCAAGGATTATCGGTTAAGAGCGGACCGGTATTTGTTTTAAGAAGAACCTTCTTCGATTTAAGCCACTCTTTATAAGAGAATCCGCCTTTAGAAGTTTGAATCTGAATATCAAGTTGGAATTTGGGCGTCAGAATCCAAGATTTCAACGAAGCTAAACACTTCAGCTCTTCTTCATTATTGGCTCTGACAACTAAATCAATATCGCTTGTGTCTCGAAAATATTGCCTTCCGACCGCTAAAGAAAAACCGAAAGAACCTGAAACTCCCCATTTCACTGAATTTTTTAGTTCTTCATTTGCTTGAATAAATTCTGAGAATTCCTTTAAATAGTCGATCTGGGAAGACTGAAGGTGGGTCGATGATAGAAGTGCAACTGCGTCTTCCGGAGAGAATTTCTTTAAGACATCCTGACTTGAAATAAAACTACCGTATCGTTGACGTCTCTGCGTTCCTCGGAAACCGACCGGAATTTTTTCTAATGAGAAGAAGTCTCGTCTGACAACGCATGGAAGACCTTCTTTTATCGAATCTTGCGCCCAGGCGGGTGCATCATCCGGCAGAAGAGTCTGCGGACGCAGAAAAAGAAGATCGTGCGGAAGAAAAGCTTTGAGGTTCATGCCGTTAATGATAAAGGAGTCTGAGAAAACGGTCAGATTCAAAATAAATAAAGTGAAACGGTTATTGAAACGAAAGTTAATCTCGATAATTCTTTAAAAACATATGGTTAAGATGAATTAAAAGGGTTTTGAATCAAAAAATTCATTAAATTAAAGTTAATGAAGTGACGTGAATACTTATTGAAAGAGGCAGCCTGAATTTTCATAATTTAGAAAAGCAATCACATTCCCAAAGGAGCAATAAATGCAGTTTGGCTCAGAGCCTAAAATTTGGGACAAACGCCGCCGCTTGAAAAAAGAGCGGCTGTCCCGCTTAAAACAAGACGGTAAGGTTATTCCAACTGAAAATATCGTTGCAGCCTTAGAGGCCGTTATTGAACCAGGCAACAAGGTCGTTCTTGAAGGTAATAATCAGAAACAGGCAGATTTTCTCGCTAGATCTTTGTGCGAAGTCAATCCGGATAAAGTCCATGATCTGCACATGATTATCCCTAGCATGAGTCTTCCGGAACATTTGGACGTGTTTGAAAAAGGCATCGCCAGAAAGTTAGATTTTTCCTACTCCGGCGCACAAAGCCTTAGAACTTCACAGCTTCTTGAAGACGGTGCATTGGAAATCGGTGCCGTTCATACTTATATCGAACTTTATTCCCGTCTCTACGTCGATCTCATCCCCGATGTTGTATTGGTTGCTGCTTATGCTGCTGACAGAGAAGGCAATCTCTACACCGGCCCGAGCACGGAAGATACCCCAGCACTGCTCGAAGCCGCAGCTTTCCATGACGGCATCGTGATTGCCCAGGTCAATGAGATTGTTGACGATCCGAAAGACTTGAGACGCGTTGATATTCCAGGTTCTTGGGTTGATTTAATCGTGAAGAGCGATAAGCCCTTCTTTATTGAACCGTTGTTTACCCGCGATCCGCGCCAGATTAAGAACCAACATGTTTTGATGGGGATGATGGCCTTGAAGGGGATCTATGGGCGCCACATGGTTCAGTCTTTGAACCATGGTATCGGTTTTAATACGGCAGCTATTGAACTTCTTCTTCCTACTTACGGTGAAGAACTGGGTCTTAGAGGCAAGATTTGCAAAAACTGGTGCTTGAATCCGCATCCGACGCTAATCCCGGCTATTGAAAGCGGCTGGGTTGAAAGCGTTCACTCATTCGGCGGTGAGCTCGGCATGGAAAAATACATGGCTGCACGCCCGGATGTATTCTTTACCGGCGCTGACGGAAGTATGCGTTCTAACAGAGCTTTCTGCCAAATGGCCGGCCAATATGCAGCCGACATGTTTATCGGCTCCACTCTGCAGATTGATGCTGAAGGCAACTCCTCTACCGTTACCAAGGGACGCTTATCGGGTTTCGGCGGAGCTCCGAACATGGGCCACGATCCTCACGGAAGACGGCATGCCACAAAAGCATGGCTTGACATGATCAAAGAACCAAGTCCAACTGCCCGCGGCCACAAGCTGGTTGTTCAGATGGTTGAAACATTCCAGGCTAAGGCTAAACCGACATTCGTCGAAAACTTGGAAGCCGTTCAGGTTGCTAAGGACGCCGGAATGCCTCTTGCCCCGATCATGATTTACGCTGATGACGTCACTCATCTTCTGACAGAAGAAGGAATCGCTTATCTGTACATGGCTGATTCCATGGAAGAGAGGAAGAAGATGATTGCGGCAGTCGCAGGCATTACCGATATCGGTCTCAGAGCAAACCCGAAGGATGTCGAAAAACTGCGTCAGTCCGGTAAGGTGGCCTTCCCATCTGATTTGGGAATCGATAAGTCCAGAGCTACCCGCTCCATGCTTGCAGCCAAGAGCATTGCTGATTTGGTTGAGTGGTCCGGCGGTTTGTATGAACCACCGGCAAAATTCCGGAGCTGGTAATGAATTCTTCCTTCTCTGATCTTCACTTTCTGGCTGCAAATGCTTCTTTAGCTTTGATAGAAGAAGCGTTCTTGGCCCCTAAGCCCGGATTAGTAGACAGGAGAAGCAGCGGCAGCCATTCCGATATGGATTTGACCTTGATGGAGAGGTCCGCTCAGTGTCTCGAACCCTTCTTCCTGGAGATGGCAAAAGTCTCTTGGGGAAGGGAAGTTGATGCGGTTCTTCGAGAAGAGATTGGCCTTATCGGCAGAGAGGCGGAAGCCCAGATGCTTTCTGTGACCGGAGGCGTGAATACGCACAAAGGAGCAATCTGGTCGTTAGGACTTTGCAGTTCCGTTCTGGCATCGCATCAGATGAATACGTCAAAGAGACGATTCTTCCAAGACATTGCCAAATTGGCCTCCACCGAAGACAGAAAGGCATCCTCTCATAAACCGACACACGGTCAAACGGTTAAGCAGCTTCATGGCTTGACGGGAGCAAAAGAAGAAGCTCAGGGAGGTTTCCCTCATATTGTCTATGCTTCCTTACCGATGCTTCATCATTCTCGCAAGAGAGGCTGTTCGGAAGAAAGCGCCAGAATCAACAGCCTGCTGGCTTTGACGGCTTCTCTTAATGACACTTGCGTTGCCTACCGGGGAGGAAAGGAAGCTCTCCGAGGGCTGCAGAAAAAGAGCCGTGAGTTTCTTCAGGCCGGAGGCTTTGAAAGTAAAGACGGAGAAAGAATACTGGAAGAACTTGATGTCTGGAGCAGAGCGCGGAGAGTCTCTCCCGGAGGCGCCGCGGATCTGCTGGCTACCACATTGTTTATAGATAAATTTAGTTCAATTAGGATTAATTAGGTCGACTATTATGGAAAAAGTTACCTTAACCCTTCAGGCGCCGAAGACATTGGATAAGAACGTCCAATTACAAAACGGCGTAGTGAGTTCGGGCGATCTGGAAGTAGTGTTTGAATCTTCTGACGGCGATACTTTGACCGTGATTATTAAGAGTTCTGTAGATAACAGTGCAGAACGCTGGAAGGCATTATTTTCCCGCATCCAACAATTCAATTCGCTGCCTGCAGGCCGCATGCTGATTAACGATTTCGGAGCATCTCCCGGAGTTGTGCGCTTAAGAGTTGAACAAGTTTTAGATGAGGCCGAACATGCATAACAAAGAGAGTTTTATTGAATTAGGCGCTCGTCAAAGAGCTAAAGCCATTTTAGATTCCGGTTCATTCCGTGAAATTCTCGGACCCTTTGACGGCGTGGAATCTCCGTGGTTGGAACCGCAAGGGATCGTTCCTCAATCAGATGACGGCATGGTCATTGCTAAGGGAACAATCCAGGGAAAGAACGCCGTTGTCGTTGCTATCGAAGGCTCTTTCCAGGGCGGAAGCATGGGCGAAGTCTCGGGCGCAAAAATGGCGGCGGCCATTGACTTAGCAGCAGAAGACTGCTTGGCAGGCAAACCGACTACCGTGGTGCTGTGCCTAGAGACCGGCGGAGTACGTCTGCAGGAAGCCAACTTAGGTCTGGCCTCCATCGCAGATATTCATGCTGCAATTGTCAGAGCAAGAGAAGTTACACCGGTTATCGGCGTTATAGCCGGCACCGTCGGATGCTTCGGCGGTATGTCTATTGCAGCCGCATTGTGCAGCTACCTTGTGGTGACCAAAGAAGCTCGTCTTGGTTTAAACGGCCCTCAGGTAATTGAGCAGGAAGCCGGCATCCGTGAGTACAACTCTAAAGACAAACCGTTTATTTGGCAGATGACTGGCGGTGAAGTCAGATCCAGATGCGGCTTTGTGGAAAAATTAGTTAAAGATGATGTTCCGGAAATCAGAAAGGCCGTTGAAGAATGTGCAGAAAAGGGCGTTCCCGAACATTTCAGGACCGGATGTATTGATTATTTCTTAGAAAAACTTTCTGCCTATGACACTGCCGAGCAAGCTCAGCCGGGAACCGCCGAAAAACTCTATGAAGGAGGATTTAAACATGACTAATGCAAAAAGCCGCGGTGCCGTTTGGTTAGAGAAGCTTGCGCCGGCCGGCGTCCCATTCCTTCCTTTGGTAGATTCCGTCAAGGCAGTAGAACAGGACGGTGTGATTTATGTCGCGGTCGTCCCTGATCCGAATAATCATTATCCTCGTGCCAGAACCGGAGAAGTCGGACTTTTAGAAGGCTGGACTTTGGCTAAAACCATCAGCACCATCGTTAAGGAAGATGCTGATAAGGCAGAAAAGCGTCCAATCGTTGCTATTGTTGACGTAACCAGCCAGGCTTACGGCAGAAGAGAAGAAGCCTTCGGCATTCATCAGGCTTTAGCCGGCTCGGTAGCGGCTTATGCTAAGGCGCGTGAGGCCGGTCATCCGATTGTTTCCTTGATTGTAGGAAAAGCGATGTCAGGGGCCTTCTTAGCTCACGGCTACCAAGCCAACCGTATTTTGGCCTTAGACGATCCTAAAGTTTTAATTCATGCGATGGGCAAAGAATCCGCCGCCAGAATTACACTGCGCAGCGTAGCCGAACTTGATAAGTTTGCCGCCAAGGTTCCTCCGATGGCCTATGACATTAAGCACTATGCGGAATTAGGTCTCTTGGAAAAACTTCTCAAGGTTTCGTCTGCTGACGATCCGAGTGAAGCAGATGTTAAACAGGCAGCAGACGAAATTGCAGCTGCCATTCAGAAGGCTAAAGAAAGTCCGCGTGATCTCAGAAATCGCTTGGGCAGTCCGAACCGTAAAGCAACATCAGAAGTCAGACGCTTAGTCAAAGAAGCTTGGTAAAAAATCCTTTCTTTCTTAGCTAGAACACTCAGTCATTTCTTTTTGAGGCTGAGTGTTTTTTTGCATATTAACAATGCGGCGAAATGAGATCACTCTTTTCTTCTCTTAATCAAAATTTCATTTTGACGTTAAAATCTTCTATTTGATATCGAAAAACAGCAATAGACGCGCATAAGGACGGACACCTGAGTTGCGCGGAAAGTGGAGAAATAAATGGCCCAGGAAGGCACAGCATCAGACGTAACTTTTTATTGGTACGACTACGAAACTTTCGGTACCGATAAGAAACGGGACCGGCCTGCGCAGTTCGGCGGTTTCAGGACGGACGCAAACTTCCGCCGCAAAAGCAAGGATATGCTGATTTACTGTTCTCCTGCCGATGACTATCTTCCGCACCCGGAAGCGTGTCTTTTAACGGGGATTACGCCTCTTATGTGTCTAACGGAAGGCGAGCCCGAGGCTGTTTTTGCCAACAAAATTTATAAAGAGTTTAAAGAACCGAATTCTATTGTTCTCGGCTATAACAATTTAAAGTTTGATGATGAAGTCAGCAGATTCATGTTCTGGAGAAATCTCATCAACCCGTATGACAGGGAGTTCGGAGAAGGACGCGCCAGAATGGATATGTTTACCGTGATTAAAGCGCTTTATGCCTTTAAACCGGGAACCTTGAATTGGCCGCATAAAGAAAACGGTTCCGTTTCGATGAAGCTCGAAGAGCTGACCAAGGCAAACGGCTTAGTCCACGACCATGCTCACGATGCTTTGTCTGATGCGCGGGCAACGGCTTTACTGGCCAAGAAGATTAAAGATACGGAGCCGAAGTTTTGGGATTACGCCGTCAGTTTGTCTAATAAAGAGAATGTGCAGAAATTGCTGGACTCTCAGACCGCCCTCTTAGCTGTCGCCGATTATTCCATTCCCGCGACAAAGAACCTGCGTTTGCTTTTCCCGATTCTGAAATCAGGCAAAGAATATTTATGCTGGGATTTAACTGCCGATCCGGCTGAACTGCCGCAGCTTAAAGATTCAGATTTAGAAGCCAGAACGAATTTAACTGCAGAAGATAGGGAAGCGGGCAAAAAGCCTCTTCCGTTTGTGAGCCTCTCAGCCAATAAATATCCTTTTGTCGTCAAAGCCTCTCCCTTCTATAAAAACGAATTTGAACAGATGTTCGGCATAAGCCGAACAGAACTGGCAGAGAGAACAAAATTCTTAAAAGAGATGGATAAAAGTTTTGTCAGCAATCTTTATTTGAAGCTCAACGAAATTCGTCGGGAACATTTCGAAGGAACTCAACCGAAGGATGAAGATATTGAAACGGCACTTTATTCCGGCGGTTTTGTCGGCGATCAAGACAGAAGAGTTCTTGATGAGCTCAGAGCAATGAATGAGTTTGAATTGTCCGAGAAATCTTTAACCAAAGATTTTCAGTACAAAGGCATGGATAAGTTAATCCGCCGCTTTATTTCCAGGAATTATCCGGAAGCGATGACCGAGCAGGATTCTGCGGATTGGTATTTATATAAATCTCAGCATTTGATTCGCGGGGCAAACGGCAGCCGAACCTTTGAAGAGTATTTCAAACTTCTTGATGAACTTGCTGAAAGACCCAACGTCAATATGGAACTCATTGAGGAACTGAGAGAGTACGGAGAAGGTCTTCAAGAAGATTTACAGTAAAGGAACAATCCGCGATGTTAGTGCACCCAGAATTTGATCCTATTGCCTTCCATATCGGCTCATTCGGCATTCATTGGTACGGTTTGATGTACCTTATCGGATTTGCGCTTTTTTATACCCTCGGTCTCTATAGAAGCCGCCAGGCTTGGCGAGACATTACCAAAGAAAACCTGGAAGACCTGTTATTTCTTGGAATGATCGGCGTCATTCTCGGCGGACGACTGGGGTTCGTTCTTTTTTATCAGCCGGAATACTACTTCAGTCATCCGCTGCAAATTTTTGCGGTCTGGCAAGGCGGCATGAGTGCACACGGCGGTTTTATCGGCGTGATTTTAGCTATCTGTTATTTTGCCTGGCGCAAAAAGAAGTCTCCTTTGACTGTCGGAGATTTTGTTGCACCGCTGGTTCCGCTGGGTTTTTTCTTCGGTCGTTTAGGAAACTTCATCAACGGGGAATTGTGGGGAAGGGCTGCGGATCCGAATTTTCCGTTAGCGATGATTTTTCCTCAAGCAGAAGACAACATTCCGCGTCATCCTTCGCAGCTCTATGAGGCTACCGCTGAAGGCTTGATTTTATTTTTGATTGTTTGGATTTATTCGATTAAACCAAGGCCGAGAGGCGCTGTTTCCGGGCTGTTTTTCCTGGTTTATGGGGTTGGCAGATTTATCGTTGAGTTCTTCAGAGAACCCGACAGCTATCTCGGACTGCAGGCACTGTCCTTGTCGAGAGGACAGTGGCTGTGTATTCCTTTGATTGCTGCCGGCATCGGTTTGATGGCCTATGCCTACCTTAAGAAAGAGAAGGCTTAACCGCCGAAAGCATCAGAGAAGGTGCGGTCTTCTTTGAGGCCGCATCTGACAAACAAGTAGTCAGTGACGGAGTTAACCATCGGTGTGCTTCCGCACAAATAAGCATCGCAGTCAGTGAAGTCGCCGATAATTTCAGCAGCGTGCTTGGTGATTCTGCCCTTGAGTCCGGGCCAGTTTTCATCTTTGGAGACGACCGGATAGAACTTAAAGGCCGGATAGCTTTCTGCTAAAGATTCCAGTTCAGATAAGAATGCCAAATCCTTGGCGTGACGAACACCCCAGAAGAGAGAAATATCTCTGCCTTCCAAGTCATCGTTAGCTTTAAGTGTACGAAGAATGCTCATTACCGGAGCAATTCCTGTGCCTGTTACTAAGAAGACGGCTTTCTTATCTTTCGGAGTATTAAAAGTGAAAGTTCCGAACGGTGCTTCTGCTTTCAGGACGTTGCCTTCCTTGACGGCACCGTTGAAGAGAAGTCCTGTGAATAAGCCGTTGCTGACATGACGAATGTAAAGGTCAGCTGTAGTTTGCTGAACAGCCGGAGAGGCAAAAGAGTAGCTTCTGGAATCGCCGTTGGGCAAAAGAATATTGATGACCTGACCGGCCTCAAAGTCGAATTTCTGACCGTCAACGCGTTCAATGGTCATGCTCAGGATATCGTCGCTCACTTTAACGATCTTGACAATTTTTACATCGAACTGTTTTGCTGATTTCTTTGTTCTTCTGGCGTTTTTAGCTTCGATTACAAGGTCAGTTGCCGGGACCGCGGTACAAAGAAGAATCATGCCGTTTTTCTTATCTTCTTCAGTCAGGGCAAGAGGCGTTTTTGAGTAGCTGACTTCGCCGGTGCACAATTTGCTCTTGCAAGCACCGCAAGCACCCATTCTGCAGCCTAAAGTCAGTAAGACTCCATTTTTTTCAGCAGCTTGGCTGATGGTTTCTCCATCTTCGGCTGCAAAAATAATATTGGAATCTGCAATTTGAATTTTATGAGACATATTAGTCACTTATCATGCAAAAAATAAACGCTCTGGATTATACCAAAGCGTTTGTTAGGTCCCCCGCTTGAACCGTCCGACTTGTGTCCTGAACCGAAGGTTCAGGGTGGACGCCTCTGACTAGTCTTAGGAGCAGCAGCGCGTGCCGCTCAACAGAGAGGAAGCCAAGTTAGCATCCATACGATTTAGTATTGGTTCAAAGAACAACCAGTCGCTAATCGTATTCCGCAGGGGATGGATGTATTGTATGAGTGAAACTTTTAGAAGTAAATAGATGAAGCCTCTAATTGAGCTTTTGATAACTTTTGGTTTCAGTATGACTGGGAGCGCTTGAGTGTATCCTGGCAGAAAACCAGGAGTGATTCGAGCTTCTTTTCAACATCCGGGGGCACGGCTGCAGGCGTTGAATCTCTTGAATAAATGAGCTGAAGAATGGCGTAAAGCAAGATGCGGGTTTGCTTATTGGGAGTGAGGACGAGGTCTTTACCTTGATTTACATTTCGAACTGCTTGATTAATTTCGTTTACAGCTTTTTCGATTAACGGCAGGTCTCCCGGCTCCAGCTGGAGAGCGAGCTGAACGCCTTGGATGTTGAATGTTTTAGGTACGGAACTCATGAGGTTTTCTTGGCTGACTCAATGATGGAATCGATCTTCTTAATGTTGGCGTTGATATCCTGTACAGCGATATCGATTTTTTCCCGCAGCGAGACTATCTCATCATTTTGTTTTTGAATTTCGATACTCTGTCTTGCAGCTTTTTCAAACAGTCTTTGGTTTTCCAGCTGCAGCTGCTGGAGGCGGATAGCCATTTGGTGGACCGCCTCCTCCAGTTTCCGGACCGTGTCAGAAACCATCAGGATTAGTTATCCTTTAAGCCAAGAACGTCGGCCATGTTGTAGAGGCCGTTCTGCTTACCGATTAAAAATGCTGCGGCTTTTAAAGCTCCCTGAGCGTAGCCTTCACGGGAAGCAGAAAGGTGAGCGATTTCGATTCTCTCGCCTTTACCGGCAAAGATAACGCGGTGGTCGCCTACCACATCGCCGCCGCGAAGAACGGCAAATCCGATGGAACCTTTAACGCGGGGACCGGTGTGTCCGTGACGAGCCCATTGAGCAACATCTTCAAGTTTCTGTCCGCGGGCTTCAGCGATTACACGGCCCATTTCAACGGCGGTACCGCTTGGAGCGTCAACCTTGCGGTTGTGATGCATTTCCACGATTTCACAATCGTAATCCGGCATGAGCTTAGCTGCTTCAGCAAGGAGTTTGAAAGTAACATTTACTCCGGTGCTCATGTTCGGAGCAAAAGCGATTGGGATGACTTTAGCGGTTTCATCGATCAGATTTTTCTGTTCGGCAGAAAAACCCGTGGTACCGATAACCATTGCTATTTTGTCCTCACCGCAGACTTTGAGGTAACCGACGGTTCCTTCCGGCCGAGTAAAGTCAATCAGAACTTGAGCTCCGGAGGTTTTAAGGCAAGCTGTATCAGCTGTGATTTTTACGTTGCTTTCTTTTCCTAAAAAAGCAGCAGCATCCTGTCCGATAGAAGAAGAGCCGGCATGATCCAATGCAGCTACAAGTTCGAATTCGGGATTATTTATGACCGCTTCGATGAGCATTTTGCCCATTTTGCCGCTGGCCCCTGAGATTGCGGTTTTAATCATTGTTGAGCTTCCTTATCAGTGGAGGAGACTGATGAATCTTGTTCTTGGATTACAGGTTGAGCCTGTGCAGAAGAGTCTGCAGCAGCCTCTTTTTCTTTTTTCATGTCCTCGTTACGCTTGATGGAGCTTTCACGGGCTCTTTCGCCCAAGATCATGAGGTCGGCGTCGGTTTCGTCCGGCATTTTGTCGGCCTTGAAGCTTTCGACTCTTCCGTCCTCATCGAAATACACCTGAAGTTTACGGATCTGTGTTTCTCCGATTCTCGGATTCAGGTAATAGATGTAGTCCCATTCATTTTTGTGGAAAGAGCTGATCAGGGTCGGTGTTCCAAGAAGAAAGATTACCTGATTTTTAGTCATACCCTCATGAAGAGACTCGAGCATTTCGCTAGTCACCACGTTTCCCTGATGAACGTCAGGGCGGTATGGTTTCAAATAACCCGGAAGGCTGTCAGTAGAGCAACCGCTAATTAAACATACGGATGAGATAGCCGCAACTGCAAAAAATCGTTTCATGAGTTGAATTTAATGGACAATATAGTAACAGGCTGTATGATAGCTAACTAAGGATAGAAATGGAAAGGCTAAATGATAAAGAAAACATTCAATCCGGCAAATCCCTTTGATCTTAAAGATCTAGGATTGAAGGCGACCGGCCCAAGATTAAAAATTTTAGATCTTTTTATTAAGAACGCAGACTCCGGTAAGAAACGCCATATGAGTGCCGAGGAGGTTTACCGTACTCTCGTTCAAGAAGGCGAAGATGTCGGCTTAGCGACGGTATACCGCGTACTGGCACAGTTTGAAACTGCCGGTATTCTTGTACGCCGTACTTTTGATAAAGACAACGCTTTATTTGAGCTTAACGACAATCATCATCACGATCATTTGATTTGCGTCAGCTGCGGCAAAGTCGAAGAGTTTGTGGATCCGGAGATTGAAGAAAAGCAAAAAGAGATTAGCAAGAAACACGGTTTCAGTTTAGTGCATCACTCTATGGCTCTGTACGGACTATGTGCAGACTGCCAGAAGAAAGAAGCCAAGTAAAAAGTCAAAATAACATTCTTTGATTTGCAGAAAAATTAGAGGGGCGGGGAGGAGAGTAGTCTTCTAACGCCTCTCCAATTTTATGAGATTGAATATTCCTCTCATCAAAAGAGTTCAGCTTCCGGCAAAATAGTCGAGAACTTCTCAACGTGCGGGCCTAGAGCACAACGGAATGTGAGCTCTCAGAAAAAGATCTGACAATGCTCAGAAATTCTTCCAATCGGTTAAGAAATAAATTCAAGATTAGAAAATATGATCTGGGGGTATATTTGGATGAACACGAAAGAGTTCGCCTTAGTTTGGAGGAAAGTTATAGAAAATAGAATCTTCTGCCCCGTGTGGGAGGAAAGATAGTCAAATCCTGTTTGATTTGTAGTAACTGGAACTAAGTTAAATATTCTGGAAGCGGCTCATCGTGCGAAACGATGAGCCGCAAAGAAACAACTTGATTACTTAATCATGGCAGTGCCAAAACCTGCAATAGGTTTGTTTTTGGCTTCGGTATAAAGCCACACGTCATAAACAGCGCCCGGAAGCATATCTTTGGCTACATCTTTTGCTGTGAAAGTAAAGACGATATCTTCAACGCCGTCACCGTTAACATCTTTGATTTCGGAAGAAGAAGGTTTTGCCAAAGAAGTTAAACTAACTTTGCCGCCAACGGAAGAACGTCCCGGGCCCGCAACAGTCTTGGCGAGATTAACATCTTTAGCCTTAAGCTTCTTATCGCCAAGCAACGCAATAGTTACGTTTTCGTCGCCTTTTGAATTGATTGAATCTGCAAGAACTAAGACTTCATGAGGAGAAAGCTTTTCGAAAGCTTCTTGCATGGCTTGCTGAGCTTTGTCAAATTTTTCAACATTCTTGGCATGAAGCCATTCCTGTGCCTTTTGAGGAGAAATCTTGGCCAATTCTTTTGCTGTCTCTAATTCTTTTGCAACTGTTTTGCCGAGTTCTTTCTCTAAAGAACGGACCTGCTTCATATTCTTTTCATACGCCGGATGAATGTATTCGACGGCATTGGAAGTATTGATGAAGGACCAGACGGGCCAATCCGGATTGTAGTTGAAGCTTTCCGGTTTGGCATTGAAATGCTGTTTTGTCGCTTCATCCCAGGTCAAGAAGGCTGTAGCCTGAGCCGGTTTTGCTACCGGATAAAGCGGAACATACGGTGTTTCGCTTGGTCTGGCTAACGTTTTGTATGCCTGGATGAAAAGCGGATTGGAATCCATCACATATACGACGGATTCGTGAGTCGTCGGTCTGGAAATGCCGAAGCCTTTTTCGTGGTACCACTCTCCGGCTTTTCCGTCTTCTTTGGAGTCGGCGCGAAGAATCTTCTTAACGTCTTCAACCCCGAACTTCTTGGTCGGTACTACGCTATAGGGGAATTCGTCAGCGGAGTTGAACGTCTTTCCTGTGATTTTCTTCCATGCAATCTGGTTTCTGGAGAAATTGTATTGGGCTTCTCTCAGCTTGGCAGGCTGGTAGGCCTCACGGAAATTGAAGTCTGTCCATTGACCTTCCACGGCTGGTTTGTATTTACCGTCTTTGATGGCTTTTTCAACTAAGCCCGGAGAAACCATGACGCCGTCTTTGTCTGTGACATCGACTTTGTTCATCATGAAATTGTTCGGGATGTAGACAACTTCATTGTCTTTGACTTTGCGTGCGACCCATTTGTTGCCTTGGTGAATAGCCAATTGCCACACTTCGTTAGGATCAGCAATGGTGTAAGTACGTCCATTGGAAAAGTAGCCGTATTTGTCGAGCAAATCAGTGGCAATCTTGATAGCCTCTCTGGCTGTTGTTGCTCTTTCAGCCATAATTCTTCGAATTCCATAGCCGACACCGCCGTCTTTAACTTTTTCTTTGTTTTCCGGGAAGATTTGAGAGCAAGCATTGGAAACGATAGTTACGCCTTTTTCATTGACAAAGCCGTCAGAGAAGGAAGCTCCTGTCGGTGAAAAGGTTTGAGTCCAATAGAAGCCGAGCGTTTTTTCTGCCTGAGGAATTTCAGCGGCAGATTTTTCGAACTTAATCATCTCGCCGGCTTTATGAGTTTGAGCCGGTACCCAATGCTGCTGAGCGATGATTCGACCGCCGTTGTCTTCGTTATGCCCGATAATCACGGTCCCGGTTTTACTAACGTCTTTTCCGACGATGATAGTAGAGCAGGCGAGAGCATTAGCGCCGAAGGCAATAGCTGCTGATGCAATCGCAACTGAGACTAAAGTCTTTGAAAACATTGTTCCTCCTTGAGTTTGAAGTAATGTGATGGAAATTCTTTGATTTCCAATGAGCGAAGGATTCCTGTTTTCAATCCTCCATTCACACGCTCATTCTACAGCTTCTCGAGAAAATTTGGAAGGAAAATTCGACACCGAGAAATATATTGCCTTTCGACCAAATATCAGATATGTCGAAAGTGGAATTGAATAGTCTAAGAATTGTTCGATTCTGGGTTTTGTCATTTCTTCGCTTGGAATTGAAGAGAACGGGAAGGGCTTAAAAAGAAAGAAGCCGGCTGAAGAATCTTCAAACCGGCATTCATAATTACTTTTCACTTCACAAGAGCGAAAGAATCATTCAGTCATTCTTGATGAAGCATTTCTTTCGCGTGTTCGCGGGTCACTTCCGTAATCTTTAAGCCTCCCATCATTCGGGATATTTCTTCGACTCTTTCTTCGGGAGTCAGCAAAGTAATACGAGAGGTGGGTGCTTTGTCCTTATCTGATTGAACTTTTTCAATCCTGAAATGATTCTCTGCGCATCCCGCCACTTGGGAAAGGTGCGTCACGCATAATACTTGTTGATTGGCACCAAGAGACTTCAGCAGCCTGCCCACGGTTTCGGCGACCGCTCCGCCTATGCCGGTGTCAACTTCGTCAAAAATTAAAGTGTCAACGGTTGCCGTGCTTGAATCGGTAACGGCAATCGCTAAGCTGATTCGAGCAAGTTCACCACCGGAAGCAACTTTAATTAAAGGGCGGGGAGCAACGCCGGCGTGGCCAGCTACTAAAAATTCAACGGAATCCGTTCCGTTAGGCCCGGGATGTTCCGTGTTTTGTACGGAAATCTCGAATTTGCCGCCTTCCATTGCTAGCGTCTGCATGGCTTTGGTGATTTGCCTTTCCATGCTTTGCGCGGCTTTTTTACGGCATTTTGAAAGTTCCGCAGCCAAGGCGTCATAGACTTCTTTTGCTTCCTTAACCTTTTGCTCCAGAGCCGTTAAATCACCAAGTTCTTCGAATTCGTGAGCTTTCTTTTTAGCTGTCAGGTATTCGTTGTACAGTTGTGCCGGTTCCAGATGGTATTTGGAAGCCATTCTGATGTAGTCGGAAAGACGCGTATCTAATTCTGCAAATCTGGATTCGTCAAAGTCTGTGCGGGAAAGATAATGTTCAATATCGTCTGACGCAGAATCAACAATTTCTCGGGCATCTGTCAGAGCGTTGTAAATCTTTTCCAGTTTTTGATCAGTGTCGATAACATCACCGAGTCTGTCTAAGGCAGTGTCTATCATGCTGAGGACACTGGAGTCTTCTTCAGTCAAGAGTCCCCGGCTGCTCTGACAGGCTTCCAGAATATCTGTTGCTCTCGATAGACGTGTGTGTTCTTCATTAATCGAAGCCCATTCATTTTTGGAAGGACCAAGGTCTTTCATGTCTTCCAAGAACCAGCGGATTCTTTCCAGCCGTTCGGCATTCAAAGAAGCTTCTTCTTTGGCTTTTCTTAACTTTGCTTGCGCAGTAGAAAGTGCATCCCAAGCTCGGCCTATCTCGATGAGTTTGGAACCGAGTTTGCAGTAGCCGTCAAGCATTTGAAGCTGAGCTCCGCGTCTTAAGAGCGATTGGTGAGCATGCTGACCATGGATAAGTACCAGCAGACTGCTCAAATCTCTGAGCTGAGCCAGTGTGGAAGGATAACCGTTAATCCATGCTCGGCTTTTACCGGAAATATCCAAAGTACGGCGGATAATTAGTTCTTCTTCACCGTTATTGAGTTCTCTGTCATCCAGCCATTCTTTGATTTCCGGAGAAACGGAGAAAGAGGCTGAAAGATCGCTTTTATCGCATCCTTGACGAATGAATTCAGTGTCCGAACGAGCACCGAAAAGGAGCTGTAATGCATCTATCAAAATAGATTTTCCAGCTCCTGTTTGCCCTGTTAAGGCAGTGAACCCCATGGGAAGTTCAAGTTCTAAATGTTCAACAATTACAAAATTTCTTATATTCAGAGAGGTAATCATGACGGCGTGCGCGTGGTCGGCATCAAATTCCAGTGTAATTTTCTGTTAATTGTATCGAAGAAATTATGAGATCTGGGATGCAAAATATGGAGCGGATGCTCGTAAGGTTTGATGACGATTTTATCTCCGACTTTAACCTCGGTGAAGTCCTGCATGTCGTAGTAGAGGCCGGCATCTCGGATGTCAAGAATATCCAGCTCAATTAAAGATTCTTGAGCGAGAATCAAAGGACGATTGCTCAAAGTATGCGGAGCAACTGAAATCATCAGAATGCAGGGCACGGTAGGGGCAATCAGAGGGCCTCCGACGCTTAATGCATAAGCCGTAGAGCCGGTCGGTGTTGAGAAGATAATGCCGTCTGCACGCTGCGCGCTTAATTGCAGTTTGTTGACAGCAACGGAAAAATCAATCATACCGCCGGAAATTCCACGGCTGACGCAGATTTCATTTAAAGCTATTCCGGAATAAATAGTCTTTCCGTCGCGAACCTGATCGGCTTTCAAGAAAATACGCGAGTCAATGAAGTAATGACCGTCCAGGACTTCCTTGATTTCTGACTCCATGTTGTCAAAGCAGATGTCGGTGATGAAACCTAAGTGTCCTGCATTGATGCCGATGACCGGAACTCGGTAAGAGACAAGTTTTCTGCAGATGCCGAGCATAGTGCCGTCTCCGCCTAAAATTACGGCTAAATCTGCGAGTTTTCCGATTTCCGGGAGCGTGTAGCCTTTTTCAAATCCTAAAACTTCGGCAGCTTCATGCTCCAGAAGAACTTCTCTTCCGGTTTTCGTAAAGATTTCAGCCAATTTTTTCATTGGTTCAACAAGAACCTTTCCTCTGCGGCTGAAAATAGCAACTTTTTTAAATTCTGTGACTTGTTCTTCTGCGGAACCGCTATTCAATACTTGCTTCAACGTATGTGCCTTTCAGTAATCCAATCGTCTTTTCAGGTGTTCTAATCTCAGTCAGTACAGAGTTTAGAGCCGGACCCTGAACAGTGGCAAGCCAGTTATCTACTTGCCAAAAAGAGAGGGATTCATGGAGAGATGCGCAAGCGCCTTCAACCATGAGAGTGTCTTCTGGACTAATCGTCAATCGGATCGTAGGATCATTTCTCTTAAAGAGACAAATTTTTGCCGCCCACAATTGGCTGAAAGCGAGGCGAGGATCAGGCTGTCTTTCAATCCAATTAAGGAAAATCGGCGGAAAACGGACTGTGCTGAGCTCTTCCCAAAAATGCGTATCTTTAAATAAAGTCAGGCAAATATTGATCGGAAGAATCGACAGAGCAAGAGCTACATATTTTTCTCTGATGTCGATGGAACAATAGTTGTAGAAACCGCCTTCAAGGGTTAGAGAATTCGTGTAATTCTCAACAACCTTTAGAGTTCGGCCCATTGAGGGCTGAAATTGTTGGGTGACAGATTGAAGTATAAGTCTGCTCCACAAGAACGCCTTTGACTCCTCTTCCGGAAGCAGCTCTGAATATTCAACGACATCAAGGGTTAAATACTTGTGAGAGACATCTTCCGGTACCGGGACCGTATAGTCAGCAACGTAAATAATGGGCGGAGGCAGCAGAGCAGACATTTAGTGCTTAATTAAAAAATACTTCTTCTTGGATGGCTAGTCAGAGAGGCAATGGCAAAAATTACCCAAGCCGCAATCATGAATCCGCCGCTGATTGGCGTAATCAATGGGAACGGACGCCACTCAATCAGGACGAGAAGGTAAAGGCTGACGGAAAAGCCTAAAGAACCAATCAAAAGGCAAAGTCCTGCCAGGTTAACAAGGCCTTCTCTGAAGTGATTGAGGCCCCAAGCAATAGCAAAAAAGCCAAGGCCGCTGATTAATTGATAAAGCACGGCATATTCAAATGCATCGATAGAGCGCTGCACCGTAACGACGTTATGCAGTCCGTGTGCTCCGTAAGCTCCGAGAGCGACTCCGGAAGCCAGCATTAAAGCGCCGATGAATGACCAAAAATGTTTCATATTATTCTCCAGCAACCGCAACGCCGATAGCATGGAAGCCGGCATCTACATAGAGGACATCGCCGGTAATGCCCGAAGCATAGTCTGAGAGGAGGAATGCTGCTGCATTGCCAACTTCATCGATAGTGACGGTTCTCTTGAGCGGAGCAATGTGTTCCATTTCTTTGAGAAGCTTGCCGAAATCTTTAATGCCGCTGGCAGCTAATGTTTTAATCGGGCCCGAAGAGAGTGCGTTGGCACGAATGCCTTTTGGTCCCAAAGAAGCGGCTAAATAACGGGTAGAGGCTTCAAGAGCAGCTTTGGCAACGCCCATGGTGTTGTAGTTAGGAACAACTCTTTCACTGCCGATATAAGTTAAAGCAAGCAGGGAAGAAGAACGGCCTTCCATTAACGGCAGAAGAGCTTTAGCCATCGCCGGGAAAGAATAAGCAGAGATATCTAAGGCAATTTTGAAGGATTCTCTGGATAAACCGTCTAAGAAGTCTCCTTGAATGGCTTCGCGTGGTGCAAAACCTATTGAGTGAACGGCACCGTCGACGTAACCCCATTTTTCTTTGAGGGTCGCTGCCATCTGCTCCAATTGACTGTCTTCTGCCACATCAAGCGGAATCACGATGTCGCTGTCAAATTCTTTGGCAAATTCTGTGATTCTGTCCAAAAATCTTTCATTCTGATAAGTGAAAGCTAATTGGGCTCCTTCTCTATGGCAGGCCTTAGCAATACCGTAGGCAATAGAACGGTTTGAAAGGACGCCGGTAAGAAGAATCTTTTTGTCTTTTAATAAAGTCATAGTCGGAAAAGATAAATAAAACCAATTGTTAGATATTAAGCGACTTTTGCAGTCTTGGTATGAAAGTTATTAGCACAGTCTACTTAAGTCTTAATTTTTGTCCAATAGTTAAATTGTTGGAACGCAAGTTGTTTAAAGCTTTCAACCGGTTTACCGAGATATTAGCCGAGCTTGCAATGGAAAACAGCGTATCTCCCTTTCTGACCTTGTGATAAGTCTGGTTGCTCAAAGGCCGTTGCGCCACTGTCTTCTTCACGGAAGGAGGAAGTTTTTCCAGAACAACATTTCGTTTCGTCGGGGTACCTTCCTGGTTGATGGCCAAGCGCGTGCCTACAGAAAGATTATTACTTGTAAGATTATTCGCAGCTTTTACGGCAGAAACCGGTACTCCGAACCTCGAGGCAATACTATAGAGTGTGTCGCCTCTGCGGACAACATAAAAACGTGAAGTGTTTGAAGTCGAAGAGGCGGATTCAACCGGTTTTGACGGTTGGTGTTCAGCCATTTGACGATTTCTGATCGGTACATTGACAACCAATGTTTGACCAACCCTCAATCTTCTTGACTTCAGTTTATTGCTCTTAACGATCGCTGTCGGACTTACGCCGAGACGTTTAGCAACACGGGCCAAAGTATCGCCTTTACGGACACGGTAGGAGACTCTTCGGTAGTCCTGTGCCAAACTAAAAGTTGCACCGATGGTATCCGAAGAGATGTCCTCAGCATCTCCAATGCCGATTGCACGGCTGACTAAAAGGAGAGAACCGGGCTTAACTCGTCGTCCCGCAGGAATCTGGTTAGCCTCTCGCAGCTCGGCTTCGGTCATGTGAGCTTTTTGAGCAATCGCAGCTAAGCTTTCGTTCGGACCTACACGGTAAGTGGTCCAACTGGAAAGCGGTTTGCCGGAAGTACGGAAGGCTACCAAGTTCTCAACAAAGGTATCGATCTTGTCTGAAGGCACCAGCATAGAATGGTGGTGAGAAGCCACGATGACCGGACGGTTGAAAGAAGGATTCAGTTCCGTGAATTCCTGTTCTTTCATTCCCGCCAGATGAGCAGCTTTTTTAACGTCGATATCCTGCTCTTTGAAGATCTGGATGAAAGAAGGTTCGTTATAGATAACCGGCAGCTTAATCCCGTATTTGTCGGGATTCATCACGATTTCTTTAATCGCCTGCAGTTTCGGATAATAGTTTCTGGTCTCTGCCGGCATTTTCAGCGACATATAGTCGGTGGGTTTTCCGGCTGCTTGATTCTTTTTAATCTGGCGGCGGATATTGCCCTCACCCCAGTTGTAGGCGGCTAACGCCAGCTGCCAATCGCCGAATTCATCATACAATCTTTGCAAGTAAGTCAGTGCGGCGCCCGTGCTTTCAAGAACGTCATAACGTTCGTCCTTCCACAAAGACTGGTCTAAGTCGTAGTGCCGTCCGGTGGCCGGCATGAACTGCCACAATCCGGCTGCCTTTGCTCGGGATTTTGCATTAGAGACGAAAGCGCTTTCCACAAAGGGAAGCAATGCGATTTCAGTCGGCATTCCCCTGGCATCGACTTCTTCAATGATGTGGTATAGGTACTGAGAAGAGCGGTTTGCCATTCGATGAATGTAGTCCGGCCGCTTCAAGTATTTCTGGAGATTTTCTTTAACGACCGGGTTGTCCATGTTGGGTATCTTGAACCCGTCGCGGATGCGGCTCCATACCGTATAAAAATCGTCGTCTTGGGCCGCAGCGGTCTCGATAACGTCAGGCACCTTCGGCTCTTGGGCATGACATACGGCGGCCGTCATAAAAGACAACGCAAGAAGGGTTAGCTTAAACCGGGAGAACATTCTTATTTAAATCGACTCACATTAGAATAGCGATTACTTTAATGGAAATTACGCAAAGTTTTTGAATAACCGACTAGTCAGACCAGCAGGTATGGATGCGATATACGATTTAGATAGTTTTTATCGGACATCCCTTGGCCAGTATTGCTTGGCCTGGGAACAGAACGAATTTGACAAATTGGTCTCCGACTGTTTTGGGTACAATGCCCTTCAGCTCGGCGCTTCCAGCATCGACTTCCTGCGCAACAACAGGATTGCCTTGAAGATAGCAGGGGATAGAGAGATGAGAAATCTGACTCATGTTCCTGATGAAGCCTCGGCAAGAGTGAGGTTACAACCCGAAACATTGCCGTTTGAATCTGAGTCTATTGATCTTGTTTTGCTGCCCCATACGTTGGAACTGGCCGAAGATCCTCACAGTGTCCTCAGAGAAACCGCACGTGTTTTAATTCCGGGCGGAAGAGTGATTTTGACGGGCTTTAATTTAGCCAGTCTTTGGGGACTAAGAGTCGGTATGCAGAAATTCGGTCTTCCTCAGTTCTTGCCGGCGCGTAACTTTATGACGGTTCCTCAGATCAGGGACTGGCTGCAGCTTTTGTCTTTCAATGTAGACCGAGGAGCATTCGGAAGGTACGGTTGGTATAAAACGAATAAATGCGCTCGACACCCTGCTTGGATAGAAAAAGCCGGCGACCGGTGGTGGCCGCAGTGCGGTTCTTTATTTGCTCTAAGTGCAGTGAAGACCGTTAACAGCGGTGTTTTTGTCGGAAAAGTATTAAAGAAGAATTATTTTTTTGCGGGAGCTAAAGCCGGGGTCAAAAGCAACAAACAGGCGGTAAAGGAATAATATGGAACAAGAAAAAGATCTGGTTGAAATTTGGACTGACGGTGCCAGCAAAGGGAATCCTGGTCCGGGAGGCTGGGGCGCTTTTTTGAAGTGGCAGGGAAAGACTCGTGTCTTTACAAAAGAGCTTTGCGGCGGCAACATCAGCTGCACAAACAACCAAATGGAATTAACCGCTCCGACGGAAGCGTTAAGGCTTTTGAAAAGGCCGTGCAAAGTTATTCTTCATACCGATTCTCAGTATGTTCAGAAAGGAATCACCATGTGGATTCACGGATGGAAAAAGAATAACTGGAGAACAAAAGCGGGAGAGCCGGTAAAAAATGCGGAACTCTGGAAAGAATTAGAGAGAGAAACCCACGAACATGAAATTGAGTGGAAATGGGTCAAAGGTCATGCAGGCATTGAGGGCAATGAGATGGCAGATATGCTTGCTAACCGAGGTGTCGAAGAGGCTTTGAAAAAAGCGAGAAAATAATATTCGCCAAATTCGAATTCTCTAGTGTACAATCCTGACTTCTTCGCGCGGTTAGCTCAGGGGTAGAGCACTGCCTTCACACGGCAGGGGTCGCTGGTTCGAAACCAACACCGCGCACCAAACTTCCTCCCGTATCTTCTGCATTCTTTCCAAAAGTTAATATTGGATCTCGGACCGTACTTTCTGCAAAATTGTTGTTGATTATCAGGGAAATACGCAATAAATATTTAGTTAGACGGCAAAATGACGCAAGAAGAAGACCAAAAAAGAGAAGAACGACTCAAGACTCGAAAAAGACTTCCTGAGAAGTTGGATTTCGAAAATCCTCTCAAACTTTCTCCCGAGATGCTTCCTCCTAAAAGAACTCGCGGAAGCGTTGCGTCACGCCTGCAGATGCTTAGCATTGCTGCCGATCCGGATTATCTTCGACTAAGCGGTGAGAGGAGTTTTGAGGCGGGGGCTCCGGTCGTAGCCTTCGGAGAAATCGAGCCAAGTCAGCTAGGAAAGATCGATTGGATAATTTTTCCGGACGGAACCAAGTCAGCAGCTCAATATGCAGTTGTGGAGACGGATAAAGTGTTAACGGCCTATGATCTGGATGGAAAGCCGGATGAGGACTATTTTTCCGAAGATGTCTCAAAGTTTCGTGTCTTAGCCGGTCATGCCAGAGTAAATGCATTGAGGCTGGCTTATCCAGAAGGTACTGCTTCCAATTATCTCAAGGACTTGTATTGCGATGAGGACCACGGAATCAATAGAGGCTCGATTTCCGGAA
Source organism: uncultured Turicimonas sp. (assembly GCF_902477955.1). NCBI lineage: Bacteria > Pseudomonadati > Pseudomonadota > Betaproteobacteria > Burkholderiales > Sutterellaceae > Turicimonas > uncultured Turicimonas sp. The sequence continues at coordinate 161,999 of NZ_CABSJB010000001.1, forward strand.
TTACAGCACCTATTCTTGTTCGAATCTTGCCGCCAAAGGAGGTAACAGCCGAACTTTGGAAGCAAAAAATGGTTCCTGAGGCAGAACAAACCTCTGCAGCTGAGCAGGCGGAATGCGATGCGCGGTTAATCGCATTTGAATCTATAGAGACTTATTCGGACGGTTCTCCGACGCTGGAAACTCTGATGGAATTCATCCGGAAACTTCCGGTTCATGAGCGCTCCGGTTTGGTTGATGAAAGCGGCAGTCCCACTTGGCTGGCGCTCAATAGGTTCAAGTCTGCAGTTTTTGCGAAAACGTATGAACATAAAAAATTGACGGAATTTTACTGTCAGGCTTTGGATCCTGAAAGCCGAGTAATCATCGATGCTCTCGAGGTGACAGCCTTTAAATTGCAGAAGTTTAACTTTCTAAATAATAGAAACTGTCCTATAAATTTAATTGCAGAGGCAGGTGTGAAAGCCATTAGCATTCTTACATGCAGGCAAGATTTGTCCACTTCCTTTAACTCCGAAGATTTGTTTGTTTCGCCCGACAGAGATGAGAGAGAAACCGCAATTATGAAGATTTTCGCGGACCATATTGATAATCCTCAGGCTATTGCGGAACAGTTGAAACAGTTTCTCGAAAATTCTTAAAAAGTCTTTGGCGGAGTCTGCAGCGTAGTGTTTGTCTTCATTCTTTTCTTGGTCGAATGCTTTCTCTTCTCGTCTTTTTTGACGCAGGACTCTTGGCGAAAGAGGTAAGATTTTGAGTATCGTCAAGACGGAATGCGCTCTTTGTACAAAGCTCCGACTTTGGGCAGATCATTCCAGCAGGTCGTATAGGCAGGACTCAGCCGTTCTCTATTCATGCACCAAATTTTTTCTCCCAAACGAGAAGAGGCAAAGTGCACTGTATTTTTCCCATAGCGAGTGTTAAGCGTATCTATTATTCTGCAAATTTCTTCGCGGGGAGCTGTCTCCTGATACTCGAAAAGATCTTGGACTTGGCCTTTGCGGGAGACAACTTCGCCGACGTAGACGCCTGCTCTCTTATAGAGACAGCCTTTGCGGAATGTTCGTCTCAACAATGCAGCGGCATAGTGAATAATTGTTTGGGTATCGGCAACTCCGTAGGGCAGGCCCAAAGACGGAAAAGCATGGTGCTGTACATCTTGAGTTCGGAACGGATTGGTTTGCAGAACAATGCCAACCGTGTGAGCACAGGTTCCTTCTTTACGCAACGTCCGTCCGCATTCTTGTGCGTGAAACGTAATGGCACCGAGAAGATCATTTTCATCGGAAACCAGTTCGCTGAAACTGCGGCTGCGCATAATCTGCTGACGTTTCGGCTTAATGAGTTCTAAAGGGATACATGAACTTCCTTGAAGTTCTTTAACCGTCATCGCCAACGGTAACCCGAATTCTTTGCGAATTTGATCCGGATTGGTGTTTGCAAGATCAAGAGCCGTGTGGACTCCGAGCATTTTTAACCGGGCGGCATATCTTCTGCCTACTCCCCATACTTCAGATGCCGGTTCACAAGCAAGCGCACGCCGACGTCTTTCTTCTGAAAGGTCGAGCCAGCTGCAGACGCCTTTGAGTCCCGCATAGTGTTTGGCAAGATGGTTGCAGTACTTAGCCAAAGTTTTGGTAGGCGCAATTCCAACACACGTTGGAATCCCTACGTCCTGAAGAACTTTGTCTTTTATTTTTCGGCCGAGGGCGGTCAGATTCGTTCCCAGCCGTTCGTGCCCGCTCATGTTGGCAAAGCATTCGTCAATGCTGTAAGGGTCGATGCAGTCAACCATAGAGGCGATGGTCGACATCATGCGTCCCGACAAATCTGCATATAGCTCGTAATTGCTCGAAAAAACCTCCACTCCTTCGTATAAGCAGAATTGCGCAATCTGAAAGAAAGGCTGCCCCATCTTTATACCGAGTTTTTTAGCTTCTTTGGAGCGAGCGACAACACAGCCGTCGTTATTGCTGAGAACAATAACGGGACGATGGGTTAAGTCGGGTCTAAAAACTTTTTCACACGACGCAAAGAAAGAGTTCCCGTCAACGAGCGCAAATACCGAAGACATAGCTAATTGCTTTTAATCGTGAACTTGACTACTCCGATAAACCGCCATTCTTCAAATTCTTTAGGTCGGATTGCTTTGTAAATCGGATTTGAGCTCTCGGGCAGCAGGCGCAATCCTTTTTCGTCGTTCATATAACGTTTTACCGTGAATTCATTATCGATGCTGACGATGACAATGTCGCCGTTTTTAGGGTCAAGCGAACGATCCACGACCAACAGATCTCCGTCTTCCATGCCTGCTCGGTCCATGGAGTCGCCTACTACGTGCACAAAGAATGTGGCGGCCGGATTGGCCACTAAATACTCGTTCAGATCAAGAGATTTATCCACATAACTTTCTGCCGGAGAAGGGAAACCTGCTTGTACGCCTGATTGATAAAGCGGCAGTCGCATAGAAACCGGATCGGCAACAGGAAGAAAGAAGGATTCAAACTGTGCTGGTTCGGATTTTTTCTCCGTTCGGGAAAGTTCACTGCGCAGCCACTTAGCACCGCCTCTTTCTTTAAATATAGGCAAGAGTTCTTCGGTAAGACATACTGTGACGCGTCTCGTGTTACCAATACTCTTGCGTCCGGCGCCTTTTCTTGCTCCTCCCCGGGAGCCGGATGGTGTTGTAGTCATAATAGTTCTCTTCGATGAAGGTTGAAGTGGATTTATTGAAATAATAATACTTTTTCAAAATCAATAAACGAAGAGAGTCTTCAATTTGCTGTCGGTGTTCTTTACAGCTTCCGACAGAGGACGCCTCCAACCAAAGCCCAAAGACTTTTTTACAATTCCAGCCGAAAAAAAATGCCCCGCATTCCGCGAGGCATTTTGCAGAGTTTTAATACTGTTGCTAGACGATGGTCAGCGCTAAAACAATGACGCCGATAATCAATGGAATGCAGGTACGTTTTACTAACTGCATTGGAGGAACCATTGCCAAGCCGGACAGCACAATTACAACGCCTGCAATCGGAGACATGGTACGGCCCATTTGACCGGAGATTAAAGCCATGGCACCGAGGTTAGGAATCGGCATGCCGAAGGATGCGGCGTGCGGTGTAACGGCTTCATTAAAGGCAAAAGTAGCAGCATCGCCGGAACCTGTAATTGCAGCCATGAGGAAGGGGCCGAAAGAGCCGCCCCAGCGAGCGATTTCGTTTGAGCTCTTCAATACTTCGACGAAAGCATCAATCAAGCCCGTGGCTTTAAGACCGGCAGCGAAGACTCCGGCGGTAATGATGATGCCCATGACGGAACCGTAGCCTTCACCCATTCCTTTGAAGAAGTCTTTGGTGAACTGTTGCGGGTTGACCCAGGAGACAATCAAGGCAAAGATTGCGCCGATAACCATGGCTTGTGCTACGCCCATTTTGATGAACGGAACATAGGAGTTGCCGAGAAGAAGAATAACTAACGGAACCAGCGGAGCAATCGCTTTAAGAGGATTGATATGCTGAAGTTCCTGAGACTGATCGGCAGTAGTGTAGTAGTCGTCCAATTCTTTTTGAGTGGGCTTATTGTCGCGGAGAATCAAGCAAACAATGGTCAACCCAACTGCACCGATAAGTACCATGCCGATAGAGTAAGGAGTGTGAAGGCTGATGAGGTCCATCATGTCCATATTGGCAATTTTGGCAACAACACTGTTATGGCTGGTTCCCGGGGAAATGTTGGAACCGAAAGTGCCCATAAGGACGGCGGCGCCGGCAGCGGCCGGACGAATGCCTGCACGAATCATGACAGGAATGAAAGTTGCACCTACAGCGGCAGCACATCCGGAAGCGGAAGGAATGGCCACATTAATGAAGGCGGTGATGATGGTAGTTGTCGGAATAAGGAGAATGCCGAGTTTGTGAAGAGGAGCGGCGAGGAACTTAACGAGGTTCTTGTCGCATCCGGTAGTCGTCACAACATAAGCAAAACCCATAGACGAACAAATAGCCATAATTAAGGATGCGTTGGCCATGCTCTTAGCAAACTGGTCAAGTGCAGCCATTGGACTCATGGCGATACAGCAGAGGAAGAGGCCGGCGGTGAAAAGCACTAAGCGGGTTTCATAACGCTTAATTAAGCAATAAACCGTGACCACGATTACAGCAATGGCAATCCATGCGGTTGGTGTCATACATATACCTTTTTGAAACAAAAAAAGAAGGCCTAAGCCAACTGGAGTACCTATTATAAGTATTACTGCTTAATCGTTGTCACTTATGTTTCATGGATGATACGTTTCTCAAGAATTGCAATAACTTGTAACCTCTGGTTACACCAAGGTAAGTAGTTGCTCACAATGCAGCTCTTGAAACGGTGAATTTGACTCTTAACCTCTTTTTTGCCGTTGTAAACTTTGCGTATGCAAAAAACAGGCCTATCCAATAGGAAAAAAGATGAAACTAGCAGAAGCATTGATAGAAAGAAAAGAATTACAAAGTCGGCTGAGCAGACTCAATCAGCGTTTGCAGGCCAATGCTCTAGTGCAGGAAGGAGATGTCCCTTCGGAAGATCCAAAGGTGTTGATCAATGATGTCGAGACCACAATCGATGAGCTGACAACTTTGGTTGACCGCATCAACAAAACCAACGGAGCGGTTATTGTTGACGGAAAAACTTTGTCCGAAATGATCACGAAACGTGATTACATGGTTAAGAGAATTTCAATCATGCGTGAGTTTCTGCAAAAAGCTTCCAACAAGGTTGAGCGATATTCTCGTAATGAGATCATGATAACCGCTGCGGTTGACGTGAAACCTTATCAAAAGCTTGTAGATAAGCTTTCTTATGAAGCGCGCATGTTAGATGCAAAAATTCAATACACCAATTGGAATACAGATCTAATTTAGTGTTGGTTTTGTGTGTAGCGCAAAGGTCAATTGGGCGAAAACAAATGTCAATTACCTTCGAGTCCAAACGGCTCGAGGGACCTCAGAGGAAGGAAACCAATTTTTTACAGCTCTTCTCTCTGTACGGGGGTTAAGTTATAAATCACCGCTTATACATTACTACCATGTTTTGACAATGACCTTTGTGCGAGGGTGGGTCGCGGGCAACCAAAACATCCTGACAAGCAATTTTCTGTAATGCTTGTCAGGTTAATTACTATCGATACTTTCACTTAATATTTCTTCTTTTAGAATTCTATTTCTTCAAATAAACCAAATAGTTATATTGGTTTTAACCACTTCCTGCGAGTCCTTGAGTTCTTTCTTTTCATGGAAGTTCGGTTCACAATGTGGAATTAACTGTTAGAAAACGTTCCATACCTCAAATCTTTAAACTTTATTAAAACAATGGACTGGCTCGTCAATCTTTGGACTGACACCAACTCAATTGCTCATATCCTCATGGTGTATGCCTTGGTGATCAGCGTTGGGATGTTGTTAGGACAAATTAAAATTTTCGGTATCTCGCTGGGCGTGACTTTTATCCTCTTCGTAGGACTGGCTTGCGGATATGTAGGCTTTACTGTCAATCCGACGGTATTGTCATTCGTCCGAGATTTCGGACTTATCTTGTTTGTATTTTTTATTGGGCTTCAGGTCGGACCGTCCTTCTTCTCATCGTTTAAAAGCGGAGGACTTCAATTAAATTTACTGACTTTGCTTACGGTTGTCCTTAGCCTGGTTGTCACCATCATCCTTTTCTTTATGTTCAAAGCAAAGGTCTCGTTGGCGACAATGCTCGGCGTCTATTTCGGAGCTGTAACAAATACTCCGGGTCTCGGTGCTACTCAAGAGGCACTAAAGATGATGGAATACACCGGAGAAGATATTGCAGTTGCGTATGCCTGTGCGTACCCCCTTGCTGTTGTGGCCATCATTGCCACAGCTATCGTGTTAAGAATCGTATTTAGGATCGATCTGAAGGAAGAAGACAGACAATGGGAAGAAGCCCAAAAGGCTAACAACGAAGCACCTATCTTCTTCCATGCCAGGATTACCAATCCAGCCTTAGAGGGACGTACGATTCATCAAGTTAGAGATTTCGTGGGCCGACCATTTATCTGTTCCCGTGTCCTTCATAACGGTGTTATTACCTCTCCTTCAGCCGAGACCGTACTCCACACGGGAGACGTCTTAAGAATTGTCAGTGCGGAAGAAAATAAAGAGCCGGTAGTAGCTTTTTGCGGTAAGGAAGATAAGGAAATCGATTTGGTATTGGAATCTTCTCCGATTACTTCGAGAACCATCCGCATCACAAAACCGAAAGTAAACGGTTTAACCGTTCATGATTTGCATTTGAGCAAGTATGACGGCGTCAATATCACAAGAATTTTCCGTGCCGGTTTAACTCTTTTCCCTTACAACAATTTGCATCTGCAGCTCGGAGACCGCGTTTACTGCGTCGGTCCGGAAAGGGCAGTAGCACGTTTGGCCGAAACTTTGGGCAACCAAGAAAAGAAACTTTATCACCCGAATCTCGTGTCCATTTTCTTAGGCATTGTTGTCGGGATCATTTTCGGAAGTCTTCCTATCGCCATTCCCGGTTTGCCTGTGCCATTAAAACTCGGTTTGGCAGGAGGCCCTCTTATTATTGCTATTTTGCTGGCATATTATGGTCCGAACCTGCGTCTGATTACATATACGACCGAGTCTGCAAATCTTATGCTTAGAGAACTGGGCATTGCATTATTCCTTGCCAGCGTCGGATTAAATGCCGGCAAACCTTTCGTTGAAGCGTTGGGCAACGGGGAAGGTGTCCTCTATGCATTCCTGGGCTTGTTTATTACGGTTATTCCTCTGCTGATAGTCGGAACCATTGCTCGTAAGAAATATAAGATGAACTACCACGCCATGATCGGTATGATAGCCGGTGCAACAACTGATCCTCCCACTCTGGCTTACGCAGGAACTTTGTCTGAGAAAAACAGTTCCGTTATCGCGTATTCCACTGTCTATCCTCTGGCGATGTTCCTCAGAATTTTGTCAGGCCAGTTCGTTCTACTAATCCTCTGGCAGTATGTCTGACAATCAAAGATTTAGGATCTAAAATAATGGGCTTGACCGAAAGGCTAAGCCCTTTCTTTTACATAAAAATAACTTAGGAAAATTATGTTTAAAAAAGTTCGTACAAGAATTGCACCGAGCCCTACCGGGATGATGCACTTGGGTACAGCACGTACAGCCATTTATTGTTGGGCCGTTGCCCGCCATTTCGGCGGTGAATTCCTTTTAAGAATCGAGGATACTGACCAAGAGCGTTCCACTCCGGAGGCTACACAGGTCATTCTTGATGCGATGAAATGGCTCAATCTGGATTATGACAACGCCGGTCATGTGACTTATCAGATGAACCGTCTTGGCCGTTATAAAGAAGTTGTCGATCAGCTCATGGAAAAAGGTTTGGCATACAAATGCTATGCCACAAAAGAAGAGCTGGAACAGATGAGAGAAGACCAAAAAGCCAGAGGTGAAAAGCCTCGCTACGACGGCCGCTGGCGTCCTGAAAACTGCGTCGGTAAACCAATTCCTGAAGGCGTTACTCCGGTCATCCGCTTCAGAAATCCGGATGAAGGAACCGTTACATGGAATGATGGTGTATACGGTCCAATTGCTATTAACAACTCCGAGTTGGACGACCTCGTTATTATGCGCGGCGACGGCATTCCAACCTACAACTTCGCTGTAGTTGTTGACGATATGGACATGGAAATCAGCCATGTTATCCGCGGTGCTGACCATATTAACAACACTCCTCGCCAGATTAACCTTTACAAGGCTATCGGCGGAGAGATTCCGACATTTGCACACTTGCCTTTAATTCACGGCGAAGACGGCCAGAAGCTTTCTAAGCGTCACGGCACTGTCAGCGTTTTAGCTTATGAAGAATTGGGCTTCTTACCGGAAGCTATCTTCAACTACTTGGCACGTTTGGGCTGGGCTCACGGCGATGCTGAAAAATTCAGCCGTGAACAGCTTGCCGAATGGTTCAAGCTGGAAGACTGCAGCCGTTCCGCCGCTCAGTTCAACATGGATAAGCTGCGCTGGCTCAACCATGAATACATCAAAGAAGCCGATGACGAACGTTTAGCAAAGCTTATCGAACCGCGTTTGAAAGATAAGGGTGCTGATTTAAGCAGAAACCTGGATTTAGTCGGCATTGTTGCATTGCTCAAAGAACGTGAAGCCACTTTAGCCGAACTGGCTGAGGGCGCCATGCTCTTCTATCGCGATAATCCAATTGACTTAGCTGTTCTTGACGAATGCATCAAAGATGCAGCTACCAGCCAGGAAGCTTGCCGCTTGTTCTTAGAACGCAGCAAAGATATGGAATGGAAGAGAGAAGACATCAATACTTTAATTCGTTCAATCATGAAAGAATTAAAAATTAAGATGCCTCACATCGCAATTCCTTTGAGAGTTTTAGTCACTGGGGAAAAACATACTCCGTCTATTGATGCAACCTTAGAACTCTTTGGAAAAGAAAGAGTTAGAGGTAAATTAGAAGAAGGTTTGACCAACTGGATCAACCATACAAAATAATTTTGTTACATTTTAATTGCTGATTTTTTAGCGATTGCCTTGACGAGGAGAAAAAATTCCCATAAAATTCGCTCCTCGTTGTTTGGGGGTATAGCTCAGCTGGGAGAGCGCTTGCATGGCATGCAAGAGGTCAGCGGTTCGATCCCGCTTACCTCCACCAACAGAAAAGTCCTTGACGCTATCGTCTAGAGGCCTAGGACACGACCCTTTCACGGTCGGTACCGGGGTTCGAATCCCCGTAGCGTCGCCAAAATTTGTTATGATAGAGATTCTTCGGAATAGCTGTCGATTGGGGGTATAGCTCAGCTGGGAGAGCGCTTGCATGGCATGCAAGAGGTCAGCGG